>JBARBE010000098.1:0-2335 GCA_049792735.1 Candidatus Acidiferrum sp. | reverse complement strand
GTCACTGTCAGCGTTGAAATTGTTTTGTTGATTGGTCCCCGAGTGCGCTCGCGCAGCCGCAGTCCGTTTTGCTCGCTGCAATTGGTACCGGGGATCGTAGACGGTTCTTATCCATTGCTCGTATTTTCCATTTTGGATGGCCTGCTCCGCCGTGCCTGCATCTCCGAACGCTGCGTGATGGTGAGTCCAATCTTCCGGGAGGCCGGCGGGCTGAGACGGGGTATCCTGCGCGAAAAGTGGCGTGGCTAGGGCAACAGCAAACGCGAACGCAATGAGAAACGATCGCCATTTCCGAAAGCGTGAGCTCTGAATAGCATTTTCCATGGCATTAGTTTCAAAAGATCTGGGCTCTCCAAGCCGCAGTGTGTCATGAACAGTGGCCATCGCTTCACCTACCACGCGCTGCTGAAAACGAGATTGTAGGCGTTGACGCTGCCGATGCCGGTCGCAAAGTCCCATCCCGGAGTTGCGCCGTACGCAGGCTGATATGCCCCCGCAATGGTGCCCATCACCGGTGACACCGAGCACGTCGCTGCTGTTCCTCCTCCACCCGTGAGCGTACAGGAGGCGCCGCCGGCATAACCTGATCCGCCCGATGTGATGTTGATTGCAGTCACAACGTGCGTGCCACCATTGATGGTCGCGGTGCACGTCGCTTGTGTTCCACCGCCCCACAGGGTGCCGCCACTCGGAGATAAATATTTGTTTAGATTGCTTGGCGCGCCGATCGTGCAAGTTGGCGCGCTCGTGTACCCAGAGCCGCCTGCCGTGACCATACCCGTTGTAAGGGCTTGCGTGCTGAGAGATCCATAGGTGCCTGTCGTCCGATAACAGCCAACTCCGTCGACGTCTCCACCTCCGTTATATCGGCAATCCACAACGGTATCTCCTTGCGTGATGTCATAGAACACGCAGGATGAGGCCAACCCCTTGGGCGCAGGCTGGTTGATCGAGTAGCACGCGGAATTGCCTGCGGAGCCGTACTCCGCTTTCGCAATCGAATAATAAGTGGGGTTGGGATTGCCGACTCGCGTTCCCCATTTTTCGTTTACGAGCGCTTGAATTGCCGCCAGCGTTGGCGCCGCGACCGAAGTTCCGCCAAACCCGCTCCAAGTACTTGGCGCCCCTGCGCACGAAGTCCCCTGATTCGCCGTGTCCGAAAAACAAATGGTCACATAATGTCCCCAGAGGCCATTCGCGGCGAACATCGACACATCCGGAATATCGCGCACCCCATCGGCGGGATTTCCCAAAATTCCAGTTTGCCAAGTGGGCTTCGGGTATCCGGTACAGCTTCCGTCCACCACCGCATAGGTTTTTTGGTCCCCTCCACCGCCGCCCGCGCCGCAGCCGCTTGGGCCACCCGAGCCCGCCGCTGTGCTTCGGTACGTGGCGCTCGCACACAGCCCGCCAGAACCGTAGCCCGTTGCGTCCCCCCGGAAGTTGTAAAGGAGATAACCAGCGCACGAGTCATTCCACGGAATCTCGGGGATGTAGGATTTCGCTGAACTATCCGTGCCGGTGTTGCCCGAATTCCAATATGTGCCCACCGGCGTTGCTGGTGATCCCTTGCTCGCGTTGTAAGTGTCTTCGAAATCCGTTCCTCCAACCGAAACGTTGTACGCAGTTTCGCCCCATCCGGTCACTCCCACGCCCGGATAGGCATACTGGGCGCCCGCAGTTCCATAAAGAGGCGCGCACGCAGAGGGGCCGGAATCGCCCGCGGAAGCGAAAATAGAAACCCCCGCGGCCGCCGCTGTCTGAAATGCCGAACTAAAAGCCGCATTCGAAGCTGCACCGTTAGCGGCTTCGCATTCGCCGTAGCTCATGCTGATGATTGACGGAGGAGTACCGCTGTTGACGAGATTTTCGATTGCCAGCAGTCCTCCAAAGGTTGCCGTGTCTGTGCAGCTCGCCACTTCAATGGTCGCGTTCGGGGCAATCGCACTCGCCACTTCGGCATCGAGATCTGCCTCGCCATCGTCCGCATTCGTCCCTGGGTCGGTGCAGGCATTGCTACCAGTTGGATGAACCGTCGTAACTGTGCCCGTATAATTGCTAAGAAATGTACTTCGATACTTTGCGACGTCGGTGCTGTATGTGTCGCTGTCCTCGACTACAACGATGGTCTGGCCCGTGCCGTTGAGCCCGAGCCGATAAAGCGGATTCAAATTGTAAATCACCTGGAAATCAGCAGGTGCGAGCGAGTAGCACGTCCCTCCGCACCCTGAAAACGTGTATTCCACGCGCGGCTCGTTCATCGCCTTGGGCTTAAAGTTGTGCATCGAGACGAAGCCCACCACAATGGGCGCGAGCGCCGCCGGTATCTTTGGGT
>JBARBE010000097.1:0-16009 GCA_049792735.1 Candidatus Acidiferrum sp. | reverse complement strand
GGCCCTCGCCGTTCTCAGCCCCAGCAAATCTCGCGCGGCCCCGAAGACCGCCCCGCGACCACGCCTTGGGACAGCGCCGCCGACCAGGCAAGCCTTAGCGATAAGCGCATTGAATCCTGGCGCGAGGCCGGTTTTACGACTGTCGTCTCCGCGCCCAAGGGCGGCATGTTCCCCGGCCAAGCTTCCATTCTCGATCTCGCCGGCGACCGCGCCAGTGACATGGTGGTCAAAACTCCCGTGGCGATTCCCATTTCGTTGGTTCCCGGCGGCGGCTTTGGAAATTTCCCTGGCTCGCTGATGGGCAGTCTCGCTTATGTCCATCAAGTTTGGATTGACACCGATTGGAGCGCACACGCACTCGCTGCCTATGAAAAGAACCCGCGTGGCCAGGCGCGCCCGCCCTACGACCGGACGGAGGCCGTTCTCGCCGCCGCGATGACGGATCACGCGCTCGTGCTCATTCCTGCGAACAACACCGTCCAGCTCCGCCGCGCCCTCCAACTTGCGGACTTGTGGAGCATGGATAGCTGGCCGATGGAATTCGCGATTTACGGCGCACAAATGGCCTACGCGATGCCCGATGAAATCGCCGCGAAGAAAATTCCCGTCCTCGTAAATCTCAAATGGCCCGAAGCGGAAAAAGACGCCGACCCGGATGATCCGCCGTCGCTCCGCACGCTGCAGTTCCGCGATAAGGCCCCCTCGACACCTGCCGCGCTCGCCAAAGCAGGCGTGCCGTTCGCCTTTTATTCCGGCGGCATCACCTCGTCGAAAGACATTCTCAAAGCCGTAAAGAAATCCATCGATGCGGGTCTCGCGCCCGATGCCGCCTTGCGCGCTCTTACGCTGACGCCAGCGCAAATCTACGGAGTCGAAGACCGGCTCGGCTCCATCGAGACCGGCAAAATCGCCAATCTGGTCGTGACCGACGGCGACCTCTTCAACGAAAAAACAAAAATCAAGCTCGTTTTTGTGGATGGAGAACGATTCGAGATCCACGAACCGGAAAAGCCCAAAGATCCGCCGAAAGGGAACTTGACCGGCAAATGGAAACTTGCTTACACCACGCCCGATGGCCCGGAAGAATCCACGCTCGATGTAGACATGGCCGGCGACGGCTCGCTCTCTGGTACGACCACCAGCACCCGCGGCACCGCCAACATCATCAGCGGCTACCTCAGCGCCGACAAATTCAGCTTTACAATCAACATTCCCATTGATGGAAATCCAACCGATGCAGTCTTCACCGGCACCTTTGATGGCAGCTCGCTAAAAGGCACCATCGACGTTATGGGTTATTCCATCGATTTCACAGGCACCAAGCCCGGTGAGCACGCCGTGGCCGCAACGGATTCCGCAGTTCACACTCAATCGAATAATGTTTCATACGCTTCCGGGGGTGCCCTGTGAGGTCTCTGTCCGTTCTGGTGAGCAAACTTCTCTGCGCCGCGATGCTCTGCCTGCTGTGTCTCTTTGGCCTTTCCCTTTTCGCGCACGCCGCCAAGCCACCCGATGCGCCGTCCGTGATTCTCATCAAAGACGCCACCATCCTCACCGTTTCTCACGGCACCATCGAGCACGGCTCCATCCTTATTAAGGATGGCAAAATCGCCGAAGTCGGCAAGTCCGTCAAAGCCCCCAGCGACGCGCAAGTGTTCGATGCCGCCGGCCAATACGTCATGCCCGGCATCATCGATTGTCACTCGCATATCGCCATCGACGGCAGCGTCAACGAAGGCAGCATCTCCGTATCCTCCATGGCCAACACCGCGGACGTCCTGAATCCCGATGACATCAACATCTATCGCGACCTAGCCGGCGGCGTTACGGTTGCAAATATTCTGCACGGTTCCGCAAATCCGATCGGCGGCCAGACCATCGTCATCAAGCTGCGCTGGGGCCAGCCCGCCTCGAAACTCCCCTTCGAAGGTGCGGTTCCCGGCATCAAGTTCGCTCTCGGCGAAAATCCCAAGCGTTCCGGCTTCAGCATTCCAGGGCAGCCTAAGCGCTATCCCGCCACGCGCATGGGCGTCGAAGAGACCATTCGCACTGCGTTCGCCGAAGCGCGCGACTACAAAAAATCCTGGGACGACTACGACAAAAAAGTCGCCGCCGGCGATAAGGATGCCGTCGCCCCGCGCCGCAATCTTCAGCTCGATCCGCTCGTCGAAGTCCTCGAAGGCAAGCGCTATGTCCACGCCCATTGTTACCGCGAGGACGAAATTCTAATGCTCCTCCGCGTGGCCAAAGAATTTGGCTTCAAGGTTCGCACCCTCCAGCATGTCCTGGAAGGCTACAAAGTAGCCGACGAAATCGCGGCATCGGGAGCCGGCGGTTCCACCTTCTCCGATTGGTGGGCTTACAAAGTCGAAGCCTATGACGCGATTCCTTACAACGCAGCCCTGATGACGCGCCGCGGCGTGATCGTCTCCGTCAATTCCGACGATGCCGAAGAAGCCACCCATCTGAATCAGGAAGCGGCGAAATCCATGAAGTACGGCGGCCTCACCCACGACGAAGCGCTCAAGCTCGTCACCATCAATCCCGCAATTCAGCTCGGCATCGACAAGCGCGTCGGCACCATCGATGTCGGCAAGGACGCCGATCTCGTCATCTACAATCACGATCCCCTCAGCGCCTACGCCGTCGTTCAAAAAACGCTCATCGATGGCCGCGTCTATTTCGACCGCCAGCGCGACATCGCCGCACGCCCCGCACTCGAAAAAGAAAAGAAAGAGCTAATGGAAAAGGAAAAGAAAGCGGACGAGAAAAAAGCCGGCGAGAAGAAACCCGGCGATAAGAAGCCCGGCGAAGAAAAGCCTCAGGACAAGCCCAAGCCGCCGCAAGACGAAGCGGCGTCCGGAGGTGCCCTGTGAACCGCGCCAAAACAACGCTGTGCCTGGCCGCTGCTTTCGCCGCCGTCTGCTGCTTTTCGCAGATTTCCCAAGCGCAGTCGGAGCCGCCTTCCTCGTATGTGTTAACCCACGCGAAAATTTTCACGCTCGCCGGCGCTCCTATCGAGGACGGCACTCTGGTCATTAAAGACGGCAAAATCGCCGCCGTCGGTGCCAGCGTCGAAGTCCCGAAAGACGCGGAAGTTATCGACGTCAAAGGTCTGCAAGTCTATCCCGGCCTCTTCGATCCCATCACGCAAATGGGCCTCAGCGAAATTTCCGCCGTCAGCGCCACCGTCGATACCACCGAAACGGGCGAGTATAACCCCGACGTCGTGGCCGCGACCGCCATCTCTCCTTCCAGCGAGCACATTCCCGTCACGCGCGCTTCGGGCATCACGGAAGTCCTCGCCGTCCCCGATAGTGGCGGCTTCGATTCCCGCGGCGGAGGCGGCGTCATCGGTGGCCAGGCCTCCGCAATTCATCTCGCCGGATGGACCATCAATGACATGCTCATCAAAAAGAGCGTGGCCATGGTCATCGTCTGGCCCGAGATTGAAACCCAGTCGTTCGATCCCGCAACCTTCACGCGAAAAGAGAAGCCCTACACCGAGGCCAAGCAGGAACAGGAAAAGCAGATCAACGCGCTGTCGGATTATTTGGATGCCGCCCGCCATTACGCCCAGGCCATGGGCCACGGCGGCCCGGCCGATTATAAACGCGACCTAAAACTCGAAGCGCTCGCCCCCGTCGTTCGCGGCCAGTTGCCCGTCCTCGTCTTCGCCGATCGCGCCCGCGACATCCGCAGCGCCATCGAATTCTGCGACAAGCAAAAACTTAAAATGATTCTCGCCGGAGGCGCAGAAGCGTACAAAGAAAAGGATCTGCTTCGCTCCAAAGGAATTCCCGTCATCCTCCGCCCAACCCTGACTTTGCCTCTCAATGAGGACGATCCCTACGACCGGCTGCTCACGCAGCCCGCCGAACTCGCTGCCGCCGGCGTGAAATTTGCCTTCGGCAGCTTCGACAATTCCTTCGCCCGCCGCCTCGGCCAGCAAGCCGCAAACGCCGTCGCTTACGGTCTCCCCTACGACGAAGCCTTGAAGGCCGTCACCATTTACCCCGCGCAAATTTTCGGCGTTTCCGACGAGCTAGGCACGCTCGAAACCGGAAAAGTCGCCAACATCATCGTTACCAACGGCGACCCGCTCGAATTAACGACCGACGTGAAATACCTTTTCATCAAGGGCCAGCGCACTTCTCTCGACAACAGGCATCTGCGGCTCTACGAAAAGTATCTGCACCGCCCCAAGGCCGCCGACTAAGCGGCCCAAACAACGCCCAAAAAGTTTCTCTCTCGGTGTTAATTTTCGCCGCGCCGCCTCGTCTATCAACGCGAGGGTCTGCTTTTTGTCGAAACTTTCGGCCCTCGCTCGCGTTTAGAAGGGTAAGTCCTATGCGCCGCGCCACCTATTTCCTGCCACTGGCCTTCTCCATCGCCATTTTTTCGCCCGGATTGCAGGCGCAAGATCCCGCCAAAATTGTCTCCGAATACGTCAAAGCTTCCGGCGGCAGCAAAGCCCTGTCCAAAATCCGCACCGAAACCCTCGAAGGCGCCTTCAGCAGTCCCGCTGACGGCAAACCCTCCACCTACACTTTTAGCCTCAAACTTCCCAACCGCTACTACTCCGAATTCGTTCTCGGCGATAAACCCCTCATCGAAGCCTACAACGGCAAATCCGCCTGGCACGAAACCCCCAGCGGCGAACTCTCCACCCTTCTTGGCCAGCAAGGCCAGCAGCTCGAAGCCGCCTCGCTCTACTACAACTCCCGCCTCCTCCATCTCAAGAAGAACAAGCTCGCCGTTGCCTTCATCGGCCACGCCCAGGTCCGCGGCAAAGACGCTCTCCAACTCGAACTCACCACTCCCACCGGTGTGAAGCGCCAACTTTTCTTCGATCCCCAATCCCATCTCCTCGTCAAGGAATCCGCTCCAGTTGCCGGCCTCGACCAAGAAATTCTCTACGACGACTACCGCTTCGTTGACGGCGCCAAGCTCCCCTACAAAATCGAGCTCCATCGCGGCACCGACACTTACTCCATCAACATCACCCGTGCCGCGATCAACGAAACCGTCGGCGAGCGCACTTTCGACTTCCCCATAAAATCCCAGGTAAAACTCCCCGACCTCAAAGCCCTCTTCAAGGAAATTGACGAAAATCAGAAAGCCGCCGACAAAATCCGCGAGAACTACGCCGGCACGCGCAACGAGGAAGAAACCGAATTCGAAAAAGACGGCAAGGTGAAAAAGACCGAAGTGAACGAGTACACTTTTTTCTATCTAAACGGCGACGAAGTCTCTACCCTCGTCAAAAAAGACGGCAAGCCCCTTAGCGACGAAGAACAAAAAAAAGAAAACGAAAAAACCCAGAAAGAAATCGCCGACATTCAGAAACGCGAAGCCCAAAAGGAAGCCAAGACCGAAAAAGCCAAGGAAGAGGGAAAAGAAAAGAAGGACAACGACGATGACGTCGGCATTGAAACCTTCCTTCGCACCTGCCAGTTCGTCAACCCGCGCCGCGAACGCTTCCGCGGCCAGGATGTCCTCGTCTTCGACTTCGAGCCCAATCCCGAATACAAGCCCAAGAATATGGTCGAACGCATCGTCCACGAACTCGCCGGCGTCATCTGGATCGACGAGCACGCTCACGAAGTTGCCCGCCTCGAAGCCTATTTCGTCGGCGACTTCCGCGTCGCCGGCGGCCTCCTCGCCAACCTCCAAAAAGGCACCAGCTTCGTCTTCGAGCAATCCTATTTCAACAACGAAGTCTGGCTCCCCACCTACGAAGAAGCCCACGTCGGCATCCGCGTCCTCCTCATGAAAGGCTTCAACGTCAACGCCACCACCCGCTACTCCGACTACAAACGCTTCAACGTCCAAACCCTCTCCACCATCAACAATCCCAAGCTCCCCGCCTCCACCGACCCCGCCACCGAAAAACCCGACAACTGACAGCGAGAGAAGCAAAGTGGCACAGACTTCAGTCTGTGCGCTTTTGTAACCGCCCGGACATCAAAAAGGTGAGAGACTTATTCCAGTATTTTTCGGAGAAGGAGCGTCGAGGGCAGACCGCACGTTTCCCTTCCTTCTCATTTGCCCGCAAGCCCCGAACGCTCCAAATTCACTTCCCCCCGAGAGCCACGCTTATAACCATCGCTTTTTCCTCGCCTAGCATGGATCGCAACGTCTTCGCGGTTTCCTCAGCCATTTTATCGGCCAGTTCTCTAATCGCCGCGGCGATGGCAGGATTCGACACCTTGGCCTTGGCCCAGAGTAAATCAATTCCTGCATCAAATCCGTGAATGTAAGCTAATTTCGAATCGGATTCGTAACTCTGGATCATTTTCCTCACAGCCCATCTCTGATTAAACATGTATTCATGTTTTAGAAATTCTTCCGTTCTGAACATCTCTTCTACCTCAGTGACTCCCGTAGTGTGGAGGCCCATCATGTAAAAGCAAATGGTACTATCCAATTTTGCACATCTTCTCGCCTTCGCAAGCGATCGCCTCATCGCCATTCTAAGGAAGTTCTAATGTCAGCCTGCCCTGTGGCGGGTAGGGCTGGGGCTCCGGGGTGCCGCATCCCTGCGGTTTTCAGGGCACGGGTTTTGACGCCGCCGCTCAAACATGACGGGTGGCGAGGAGGCTCCAGGGCTGCCGCACCCATAAGCATCAGCTCAGCAATATGCGCAGCGTCGGCGGCGCCGGCGGGGCTCCGCCAACTCGCTCTAAATAAATAACGTACAGTTTATACTTGACAAGTGGTACCAATATGTTATACTGCCTAGGTACATTGGGACACAGAGTTCTTCACTGTCCCCGCAGCTTATGCGCCTCCGCCGCGCGGTCCTTCAAATTCCCCCAAAATCCTCAGTCCCATCCGAATTACCAATCTATAAAATCAGTTGTACTCTAACTCATTCAGAATCAGCACTTCCACAAGTGTTGATTCCGCTCGACTTCAACCCCTCTAGAATCAGCGTTTACAAAAAACCGGGGAGGGGGTCCTCCTCCAAAGCCCCGAATTTTGCAAACTCGTCACTACTCACACGTCGCCATTCTGGACACGGTGGAACACCCGCAACTCCATTTCTGTCAGTCACTTCCGCACACTTTCCGTCACCCATGGGGGTGGGCAGTACACCCTTCAGACGCCACTCATTTTTTCGGTCTCGCATCCTTCGGCAGTCAGCAGTCAACTATCGACCGTCAGTCTCCCTCTGTTACCATCCTCTCCGCATTCAGGAGCCGTCTATGCTTAAAGCCTTCCTTACCCTTCTCGTGCGCACCATCGTCCTCGCAAGTTTCGCCGCTCAAGGTCTTCCGGCGCAAACCGCCTCTTCCACCGCGCCACTTCGTGTCGGCATCGCGGGCCTCGTTCACGGTCACGTCGGCGGTTTCCTTCAACAAAATCTCCACCGCCCCGATCTCCAACTCGTCGGCGTCGCCGAACCAGACACCAAGCTTGCCGCATTCTACGAATCCAAATTCTCCCTCTCGCACGACATCTTCTTCTCGAGCGTCGACGAAATGATCGAGAAGACCAAGCCGCAAGCCGTCCTCATCTATACAAATACCTTCGACCATCGCCGCGTGGTAGAGATTTGCGCCCGCCACCATATCCCGGTCATGATGGAAAAGCCGCTAGCCGTGAGCAATGAAGACGCTCGCGCCATGCAGGCCGCCGCGCAGCGCGCAAATATTCCTGTCCTGGTCAACTACGAAACAACCTGGTATCGCAGCAACCGCGCCGCCTACGACCTCGTCCACGAAAACGCCATCGGCGACATCCGCAAAATCGTCGTCCACGACGGCCACCAAGGCCCCAAAGAAATCAACGTCGAATCCTGGTTTCTCTCCTGGCTCACCGATCCCAAACTAAACGGCGCTGGTGCGCTCTTCGATTTTGGCTGCTATGGCGCGGACTTAGCGACCTGGCTCATGGACGGCCGCAGGCCCGACACTGTCACCGCCGTCACGCAGCACATCAAGCCGGACATTTATCCCCGCGTCGATGACGAGGCCACCGTCATCCTCACGTATCCCAAGGCACAGGCCTTCCTGCAGGCTTCCTGGAACTGGCCGTTCTCTCGAAAGGACATGGAGGTCTACGGGCAAACCGGCTATGCCATCACCGTGGCGCGAGACAATGTTCGCGTCCGCCTACCCAAACAGGAAGAAAAACGGGAAGACGCCAAGCCGCTCGAGCCCCGCGAAAGCGATTCGGTAAATTATCTAAAAGCTGTCGTTCTGGATGGAATGCAGCCGCAAGGTCTTTCTTCGCTGGAAACCAACATGATCGTAACAGAAATTCTGGATGCGGCGCGCGAATCCGCCGCCACCGGCAAGACCATCCACTTGGCAGAAAAACAATGAACGAGCCATTTGGAGTGCGGCAGCCCGGCTGCCGCTTTTCTCACCAACCCGCGCGACTTCTTATTTTCCGCGACGCAATAATGCGACCCAGCGCGAACCGGCAATCGCCTTTATTTTGCGTGGACTCTGTTGTCGAGGACGTCCCGCACTTTTTGCACCAGTGCTCCCGGCGTAAAAGGCTTCTGCAGAAAAGAAAGCCCCTCTTCGAGCACCCCGCCTTGAGCCAAAACGTTGTCCGTGTAACCCGACATATAAAGGACGCGCGTCCGCGGATGCCGCGCCGTAATCCGTTTCGCCAGTTCGCGGCCGCTTGTTCCCGGCATAATGATGTCCGTCAACAAAAGATGAATCTCTCCCGCGTGCTTCGCGGCAAATTCTTCGGCCTCTCGCGTGTTCTTCGCGGCCACCACGGAATACCCTTTGGCGGAAAGAATTCTGCTCGCCAGTTCGCGCACCGCTTCTTCATCTTCGACCAGAAGAATAGTTTCGCTGCCCTTGCCCGTCCCGGGAATTTCCACGGCGCCGGATTTGGATTCCACTTGCTCGACAACACGCGGCAGATAAACCTTGAACGTAGTTCCTTTGCCGGGTTCGCTATACACCCAGATGTACCCGCCACTCTGTTTCACGATGCCGTAAACGGTAGACAATCCAAGGCCCGTTCCCTGGCCGCTCTCCTTCGTCGTAAAGAACGGCTCGAAAATATGCGCAACCGTCTCCGGGTTCATTCCCATGCCCGTATCCGAGACCGCCAACATCACGTAAGCGCCAGGCTTGACGCTGACGTGGTCGCGCGCATACGTCGAGTCCAGATCCACGTTGCACGTTTCCACCGTCAACCGTCCACCCTTCGGCATAGCGTCGCGCGCGTTGACGACCAGATTCATGATGACTTGTTCGACTTGCGCGGGATCGGCTTTCACGTTCCCAACATTTGCGCCGCAGCGCGTCATCATCTCGATGTGTTCACCCATCAGCCGCGCCAGCAGTTTGTCCAAACCCAGCACGATGGCGTTCAAATCGAGAACTTTCGGCTGCAGAACTTGTCTGCGGCTGAACGCCAGCAATTGGCGGATGAGCATCGAGGCGCGTTCGGAGGCGTTCTCGATCTGCATCACGTCGCCCCGCAGCTCCGGCTGAATTCCGGTGCGCTGCAGCGCCAGCTCGGCGTAGCCCTTGATGATGGTCAGCAGATTGTTGAAATCATGCGCGATGCCGCCCGCCAGTCTCCCGACCGCTTCCATTCTTCTCGACTGCTGCAATTGATTCTCGAGAAGCTTCCGTTCCGTGATGTCGACGATGATTCCTTCCATCACCGGATGGCTGTTACTCCCCTCAACCACCACGGCCGTGTCGTTCACCCAGATCACCGATCCATCCTTGCGGACAATCCGGTACTCCGCCTGAAATCGCTCTCCTCGCAAACTCGCTTCTTCCGCCGTCACGATGACGCCGTGATCCTCCTTCGGAATATGGCGCATCCAATCTTGGGAGTTGGCCAGCCATTCGTCTTGCGAGTAACCGGTGATGGCTTCGATCTGCGGACTGACATAGTGCCACGCACCATTGAGGCCGAGCTCCGCGATGTAACTGATGGCCGCGACCTGTTCCACGAGCGTGCGATATTTATTTTCCGCGTCCGCGCGCGCCTTTTCCGCTTCCTTTCGCTCGCTGATGTCGTGCCCAATACACGCGGTGACGCCGTTGGCTAACGACGTGACCGCCATTTCAACGGGAATGACTGTTCCGTCGCGACGTCGCAGGTTAATTTGGCCGAACCACTTGCCGTCCGCCAGGAGAGACTGCCGAACCTTCTCCCGCCATAAAGCAATGTCTCGCGGGTCATAAATCTCCTGCCATGGCAAGCCCAACATGGATTCCGGGCCTTCGTAACCCATCATGCGGGCGAAGGCTGTGTTTGCGTAAATGTGTTTTCCATCCTCCCCGAGAATGGAAATTCCGTCCGCCGCGGAATCCATCGCCAGCGCCTGCCGCCGAACCGTCTCGGCCGTGGCCGCTTCGCGGTAGCCACTAACTCCCAGTCGCACGGCAAAACAGAGAATGGACACGCCGAGCAGAGAAAATCGCAAAACCTGCCATTCGGAAGGAAACTGCGCCACTTGTACGAGAACGATCAGCGGAGCCACGGCGAACATCGCGTTGTTCAGCGCGACTCCGCTTAAGGTTCTTTTTCGCTCCGGGACCGCCGCTCGGGTCTCCGCAGCGGGCTGCCAGCGCGCTGCCCAGAAAGCCGCCCAGAGAAACGGAAGAGTCCAACAGAGGTCGAACAGCGTCCCCGTGGGCGACTGGCGGACGGCCTGACCATATTCCGCCACGGCCATGCCAGCAATAAACACGGCGAGATAAATCGCAAAGCCGCCATACAGCTCGCGGACACGCTTAGTCCGCGCGCGCATCATCTGGAAGAACGCCAGCGCCAGGATCGTGCCTACTTCTCCGAACTCCACCCAAAGCCGCCGCACGGTGACGTCATGTTGCTGAACCGCCTGTGAAGACAGGTAGTAAAGGCTGAGGTAGAGGAAGAAAAAAACGATCGCTATTTGCGTGAAGTCCAGGAGAAATTCGGGCTCGAACCCGGAGGAATCTTTTTCCGGATCAAGGAACAGCACCATGGCAAAGAAGATGCCCTGCACATTGAACATGAATCGCACTGCGGAACCAGGCGCCGGCTCACTGTGCAGGACGAGTTCGTAGTATGTCCACCCGAGATTCGCGACGCCCCAGATGGCCATTCCGCAACCGATCAGCGTCCAGAAAGGGCGGGCCATTCCTCGTGCTCGACGCGCCGCGTTGAAGCACATTACCGCGGCAAGTGCGCTGGCCCCGACTTCGATGAGGTTCGCGAGAAGGTTGCCTACGAGCGTGGGCCCGAGGAGCAGCGCTTGCGCAAGGTGAGCGCCGACAATCGTGGCTGCAAGAATTAGAAGCCTTCGGGACATTCTTGTGCGCTCTCTGAGAGTTGGTAACGGATGATCCCTAAAGTACAAGCTTAACCGAACTAATAGACGGAATTCGGCAGGATTCAGGGTACGTGCCCTTGCATATAACGGGCGGCATAACGGGACGAGGAGGAGCCCGAAGTTGCCGAGCGTCGATGGATCGCGACAAAGCCAGGCTGCAGGAGGGCTGCAAGACGAGCTCTGCGAATCCCCTGGAGCTTCATTTTGAATCATTCGAATATCTTGTTGGACTTCCGGACCTGAAAAGAGCACCCTTTAACCCATCAGGCAGCATCTAAAGCGCATGGCCACCTCTCAGCCAAGTCCAAGCATTACTCCGCGAGAAATTTTGAGCGCTTGGGGCAAAATCCTCGGCGGCAAAGCGCCGATGCTGTCCATCGAAATTACGCGGGAATGTCCGCTGAGTTGTCCCGGCTGTTACGCTTACGGAGATACCCATCTCGGCGGCGGCAAACTCCTGACGGAACTGAACGATTTTCGCGGAGACGCACTCGTCAATGGCGTGCTCCGATTGGTTCATGAAAATCGTCCGATGCACGTCTCTCTTGTCGGCGGCGAACCGCTCGTCCGTCATCGGGAACTAAGCGAGATCCTTCCGGCTTTGAGCGCAATGAATATCTTCTCGCTGGTCGTCACGAGCGGCATCATTCCGATTCCGGGTCCTTGGATGGACCTGCCGCGCGTGCGTGTGGCCATCTCCGTGGACGGTTTGCCTGAGCATCACGACATCCGCCGCAAACCCGCCACCTACGAGCGCATTCTAAAAAATATTGACGGCCGCAAAGTAAACATCCACTGGGTGATCACGCGCCCCATGCTTGAGCGCGCCGGCTATCTGGAGGAGTATGTTTCTTTCTGGAATGCGCGCCCCGAGGTGGATCACGTTTGGGTGAGCCTCTACACTCCGCAAATCGGCGAGGAGAGCGCGGAAAAGCTGACTCCCGAAAACCGTCAGCAGGTGGCCCGAGAACTTCCGCTGCTGGCGAAAAAATATCCGAAATTCCTGATGAACGACGGCGTCGCGCGCGCCTTCCTTCATCCGCCAAAGAACCCTAGCGACTGCATATTTGCCAAAATGTCCGCAAATTATTCGGCAGACTTGGAAACGCGTGTCGAGCCCTGCGTATTCGGAGGGACTCCCAATTGCGCGGAGTGCGGTTGCGCGGCCAGCAGCGGCCTACATTGGATTCGAACCGTGAAGGTTGCCGGTCCGCTCCGCGTCGGGCATTTTGTGCGTGGTTCGGTCGGCGTCGGCTCTCTCGTCAACCGTCTCCGGCGTCACGGGAATAAACCTTCGCGCTGGGGGTCCAACGGTCCGCAGACCGGCAAGAAAACCGAGCTAGTGCAAATCGCCACTTAGGCTTGGCGGAAGCCCTCGCCGAAGAATACTCCGCACGATCGACCGAACTACTTGCCTTCAAAAGGGTAACGATCCTGCGATTGAACCGCAGCAGCGACGCGGCGCCGCAATCCAATCGTATCGACGGAAGGCCGTTTCCCGAAGCGCTTTAGTACTGCCATCTGCGTCGTCAGCATATCGCCTTCGTGGACGGCGGAGATGGCGCGCTTGGCTTCGTGCTCGACGCGCTCCGCGGCGTCGGCGATGAACACGCGCGCCGCGTCGATCATCGTCTGTGTCGCGGCTTCGCCTTTCGCCGCGGCTGCTTTTTGTGCGCGAAGCAGACAGGACTCCATGGCGTAGACTTCCATCAAGATATTCGAAAGTGCGCCGATCAGTTCCTGTTCCTCGGCCAGCTTTTCGCGGAATTTTTGGACGGCGCCGCCGGCCGCTTGCAGGAACATTTTCTTGGAGTTGGCTACCACGCGAGATTCCTCGGCCAATATCCCTTCCGGCGCTTCCTCGAACGAGGGCCCGGCGAGGATTTCATCCGCCAGCTTCATGGCTGCCGGAATCAGCGCGAGCTGGCCGCCCATCGCGCGCTTCATCAGCATTTGGATGATCAACATGCGGTTGATTTCGTTGGTGCCTTCAAAGATGCGGTTGACGCGCGAATCGCGGTACGCGCGGCAGACGGGGTAATCCTCGTGAAAGCCGTAGCCGCCGAACATCTGCACGCCTTCGTCGACGACATAGTCCAGCATTTCGCTGCCATAGACTTTCGAGATGGAGCTTTCGATGGCGTATTCCTCGAGCACTTTCATCGTGTTTTGAACCTTATCGCCCGAGCCCGAAGCCGCCACCATAGCCGCTTCCATGTTTCCCGCCGAGCGATAGACCATGGACTCGACCGCGAAAATCTGGATGGCCATTTCCGCCAGCTTTTCTTTCATCAAGCCGAACTCGCCGATCTGCTTGCCGAAGGCTTTTCTCTCTTTCGAGTATTTCGAAGCGTCTTGCAACACGTGCTTGGAGCCGCCAACGCACGATGCGCCCAGCGTGAACCGGCCGGCATTCAAAATGTTGAACGCCACGATGTGGCCGCGGCCGATTTCATGCAGCAAGTTTTCCTTGGGTACTTTGCAATTCTCGAGGAAGATGGGCGTCGTCGAGCTGCCATGAATGCCCATCTTGTGCTCTTCATTTCCCGGCTTGCATCCGGGGAACGCCCGCTCGACGATGAACGCAGTGAATTTTTCACCGTTTACTTTCGCGAAGATGACGTAGACATCGGCAAATCCGCCGTTAGTGATCCACATCTTCTGGCCATTCAAAATGTAGTGAGTACCTTCGGGATTTAATTCGGCGCGCGTCAGAGAGTTTTGCGAATCCGATCCGGCCTGCGGTTCGGAAAGACAATACGCTCCGATCCATTCGCCGGTGGCCAGCTTGGGCAGGTATTTTTTCTTCTGCTCTTCGTTTCCGAAGTAAACGATGGGCAGTGTCCCAATGCCGGAATGCGCGCCGAGCGTGACCGCGAAGCCGCCATAATTGGAAAGTTTCTCCGTCAACACCGTCGTCGCGACTTTGTCGAGGCCAGCGCCGCCGTACAGTTCGGGAATGCCGCCACCCAGCAAACCAACCTCTCCGGCTTTCTTCACGAGCTGCGGCATCAGGCCGGGCTTTTTGTTCTCGAGATCTTTCACCAGCGGCAAGACTTCCTTGAGAGAGAATTCTTCCGCCGTCTGGCCGATGAGCTTTTGGTCGTCAGTGAGATCCGCGGGTGTGAAAACCTCCTCAGGAAGGGAAGTCTCCAGCAAAAAGCTGCCGCCTTTCGCGGCTGGTTTGCTAATCGTTGCGGTGGCCATGATGGTCTCCTTGTCGCGCGGCTGCATTCAAACTTCGGTGCGCAATCTGGATAGCGTAGCCAGAAACTCGCCTCAAACAACTGTGGCGGATGCTCGAAACCTTGTGAGACAAGCCATTTTACTACTGGGAAGGAGGCAGGTAAACAGAGTTAACCGAGGCGTAGACGATGGCAGAAGAATAGCTCCATGAGATCGTGTAAATAGATAACAACAAGCGGTTTGAAAGACAGGAATATATGTCTTGACAAATTACTTGGTCCATTGGAAGCTGGCGATGCTCTTGGAAACGAGGAGTTGGCGCCCATGCGCATTACCCGTAGCGGCGGTTGGCGAATCCCCGGCACACGATCGGCGCAAGAGTCCGCACGCATTCCGGGCTCCGGTCTCGATTTGGTTCGCGAGTCTGCGCAAGCTGCCGTCCTGCTCTACCACCCGCTCCGACTTAAGATTCTGACAGCCTTGCTCGAAGCGGATTCGGCGGCGGGGGTCGCCCGGCGCATGAACCTGCCCAGACAAACGGTCAACTACCATGTGCGCGAGTTGGCGCGTGCGAGATTGCTGACGCGG
The DNA here is from genome assembly GCA_049792735.1 of Candidatus Acidiferrum sp. Taxonomy (GTDB): domain Bacteria; phylum Acidobacteriota; class Terriglobia; order Acidiferrales; family UBA7541; genus Acidiferrum. The sequence goes on along the minus strand of JBARBE010000097.1, from coordinate 921 downwards.
GCCGGCCGCCGGCAGCGCCGGCATATGTTCGAGCAATGCTACGTCGCCAGCGCGCGCGGTTATCTGCTTTCACCAGAGCTGCTTGGCAAACTCGCCGCCGACCCGTCGCAAGTCGCCGACACTCTTTCAGCGAAATACCTGCTGGGGCTTGCTTCCAAAATGCAGGCCGAGGTCGCTCGTTCCGCGGAACTAGCAGCGGCAGCAGGGAAGCGGCTTGCGACTCTTTCGGTCAACTCGGAACTGCGCTTCACTTCGCCCGAACAGCGCGCCGCATTCACTTTAGAATTGCAGCGGGCGATCGTCGACATAGCAGCACGGCACAGCTCGGCTTTCGCAAAAGTGGATGGTTCAGCCGCGGAAGGGAGCCCGTTCCGTTTGGTGGTCGGTTGCTACCCGATTCCCCCGGAAAAGCAGGAAGAAACTCATTCCCGGAATGCCGGCAATACAGGAAGCGCATCCTGACGGGAGCAAAGCCAGTCGACCCATAAAAAAAAGAGCGCGGCCTCGAAAAAGAAATAAAGATCTCCGCTCCCATCGAAAAAGTTTGGAAAGCGCGTCGAGGCGACAAAGCGCTAGCCGCAACACGCTGCGTTCGCTGCGCCCCGCGGGCGGGGTGCGCACGCCATCAGGGACGCGGCTATTTCGCGGCGGCCGCCGCGGAGTCCTTGAAGGAAATCAGCAGAAAGTTCGACCCTGTCCCCAAAAAATCCACCACTTTGCGGGCCGTGCTTGCGGACAACCAAAGTACGTCTCCGGCATGCAGAAATGCCGCGTGCTGTCCCCCCACAGAAACATCCAGATTCGCATTGCTCATCGCGATCAGCAAAGCGGCCGTCTCCGGCGTGGCCTGCACGTAGTCTTTTCCTCCTCCGACCTTCACCAGATCCATGCGAACTTCGCTGGTTTCGAAACAAGGAACCA
>JBARBE010000096.1:0-4429 GCA_049792735.1 Candidatus Acidiferrum sp. | reverse complement strand
GATCCGCTTTGTTTCCCGCACTGTGTCGCTTGGGTTGCCCGCCAAAGGAAACCACGGCAACTACGAAAAAGAGCAGGAGACCGATCAGAAAAACTATCCTCGGCTTCTTCCGCTGAACTCCCATCTTTACCCCTCCACTCACTCACCCACTAACTAGACCCCTACAGTTTCGCGAATCTACTGCAAGCCTCATTCCACGTCTGTGACTGCCATCACAAGGCTTTGGATCCGCTTCACGTCAGGAACATTCCGCTCTGATTCGCGGCAGCAGTAAGTTCTAAATGCCATTTTGATGTCGGTGCAATGTTCCAGGCCCAGAATGGAATTGAGCGTTGCCATGGCTCACACGCCTGCCGAACTGGCCGTCTGCTGCTCCCACTCGCAGGGCTAGGCAGGGCAAAAGCAAGGCTTTCGCGTCCTTCTAATTCGGCGGCATTGTTGCCCGACAGCTGATTTTCGTCTGTGCAATAAAGCACACCCGGATGTGAGCAAAGTCACCGAAACTGAGTATCCGTCAGTCAAGACTGAGGTTGGATCGGGTGAAAGTGGACTCTGAGCACCGGGAGATGCGTTTTCTACTCTGTCGAGACGTAGAGCCAAGAATGAAGGCAACCTTCTCGTATCCGGCGGGCTTGGCAAAAGCTCTAACAGCGAAGATGAGAATCAGACTACTTGGGTGAGATAAAATTACATCGAAGGAGAAAACATCATGCCATCCACTTCAGGAACAGGATCGGCGCAGGCTGCTGTTCCGCAGCCGCTCTCCCCAGAAGAGTTGCGCAAAGTTCATGCCTATTGGCGTGCCGCGAACTATCTCTCCGTGGGACAAATCTATCTCTTGGCTAATCCGCTGCTGCGCGAACCGCTGCGCCTCGAACACATTAAGCCGAGGCTGTTAGGACACTGGGGCACGACGCCGGGACAAAATTTCATCTATGCTCACCTCAATCGCGTAATCAAAAAGCGCCACTTGAGCGTGATTTACGTTGCCGGCCCGGGGCATGGCGGCCCGGCGCTCGTCGCGAACACCTATTTGGAAGGAACTTACACCGAACTCTATCCGCACATCCCGCAGACCGAAGACGGCATGAGGAAATTGTTCAAGCAATTCTCCTTCCCCGGCGGAATTCCGAGCCATGTCGCGCCGGAAACTCCCGGTTCGATTCATGAAGGCGGCGAACTCGGGTACTCTCTCGCCCACGCCTATGGCGCGGTGTTTGATAATCCCGATTTGCTGGTTTGCTGCGTCGTCGGCGATGGCGAGGCCGAAACGGGACCTCTGGCGGCGAGCTGGCATTGCAACAAATTTCTCAATCCTGCGCGCGACGGCGCGGTTCTTCCGATCTTGCATTTGAACGGCTACAAGATTGCAAACCCAACTGTGCTTGCCCGCTTGTCGGATGAAAAGCTCACTCAGCTGTTTTGCGGCTACGGCTACAAGCCTCATTTCGTTGATGGCCACGATCCGCAAACGATGCATCAATTGATGGCGCAAACGATGGACACGGTGCTCGACGAAATCCACGCGATCCAAACGAAAGCGCGAAGCGGAAAAGGGACCGGGTTGCCAACGTGGCCGATGATTGTTATGCGCACGCCAAAGGGATGGACGGGACCCAAAGTCGTCGATGGCAAACCAGTGGAGGGAACCTGGAGAGCGCACCAAGTTCCCATCGCGGACTTTGCCAAGAAACCAGGGCACCTCGTGCAGCTTGAAGAATGGATGAAAAGCTACAAGCCGGAAGAGTTGTTCGACAAAGACGGAACGCTTGTGCCCGAACTCGAGGAACTCGCGCCAGCGGGCGACCGGCGCATGGGAGCCAATCCACACGCAAACGGCGGCATTTTGCTCCGGGAACTTGCGATGCCGGACTTTCGCGAGTACGCCGTAAAGGTGAGCAAACCGGGGACGGAAAACGCGGAGGCAACGCGCGTTCTCGGACATCTCTTGCGCGACGTGATGCGGCTCAATGAAGGCGCAAAGAATTTTCGCGTCTTCGGTCCGGACGAAACTGCTTCTAACCGGCTCGAAGCTTTGTACGAAGCGACCGACAAGGATTTCATGGAGCCGATCCTGGCGACTGATGAGTTCTTGTCGCCGGACGGGCGCGTCGTGGAAGTGCTCAGCGAACATCTCTGCCAGGGCTGGCTCGAAGGATATCTCTTGACCGGGCGGCACGGATTTTTCTCTTGCTACGAAGCGTTTATTCACATCGTGGATTCCATGTTCAACCAGCACGCGAAATGGCTGAAGGTGACGCGAGGCATACCGTGGCGCCGGCCGATTGCTTCGCTGAATTATCTTTTGACTTCGCACGTCTGGCGGCAGGACCACAACGGCTTTACGCATCAGGACCCCGGCTTCATCGACCTCGTGGTGAACAAAAAGGCTGACATTGTGCGCGTCTATTTGCCGCCGGACACGAACACGCTGCTTTCCGTGGCGGACCACTGCCTGCGCAGCCGGAATTACATAAATGTGATCGTTGCGGGGAAACAGCCAGAGTTGCAGTGGCTGGACATGAAATCCGCGATTGAACACTGCACGGCGGGTTTGGGGATTTGGGAATGGGCTTCGACGGACAATGGAAGCGAGCCGGATGTAGTGATGGCTTGCGCGGGAGATGTTCCCACGCTGGAGACGCTCGCGGCCGTGGATTTGCTGCGGCAGAATTTTCCGGACATTAAGATCCGCGTCGTCAACGTGGTGGATTTGATGACCATTCAGCCGAGATCGGAGCATCCACACGGGCTGACGGATGCGGATTTCGATTCGATCTTCACGACCGACAAGCCCATCATTTTTGCCTACCATGGGTATCCCTGGCTGATTCATCGCCTGACTTACCGCCGGACGAATCATGACAACTTGCATGTCCGCGGATACAAAGAGGAAGGAACGACGACGACTCCGTTTGACATGACGGTGCTGAATGATTTGGATCGATTCCACCTCGCTGGAGACGTTGTCGACCGTGTTGCGCGGTTGCGTCCTATCAGCGGGCATTTCAAACAGATGCTGCGAAACAAATTGGTGGACCACAAGCAATACATCTGCGACCACGGCGAGGACATGCCGGAAATCCGCGATTGGAAATGGCCGTACTGAATGAAGATTCTGGTCCTTAATTCCGGATCGAGCAGCCAAAAATCGTGTCTCTACGAAGTGGGCGCTGCGCTGCCGGATTCTCCGCCGGCTCCCCTGTGGGAAGCGAAGATTGAATGGCGCGACGACGCTGCTTCGCTCAAGGTGCGCACACGCTCCGGAAAAAAACGGGATGAGCAGCTGGATAAAGGCAAGAGAGAGGAGGCCATTGCCAAGCTCTTGCAGGCGCTGGTCTCCGGCGAGACTCAGGTACTCGCAGAGCTTTCGGAAATCGATGTGGTCGGCCACCGCGTTGTGAATGGAGGCCGCGAGTTCACGAAGCCGACGTTGATTACAGCGCAAGTTACGGCGGCAATTGAAAAAATGGCTGTGTTTGCGCCGCTGCACAACCGCGCGGAGTTGGAAGGAATCGCGCAAATCGAGAGGTTGTGCGGGCGGGTGCCCCAGGTGGCGGTGTTCGACACGGGTTTTCATGCGACTTTGCCGGAGGCGGCATCGGTTTATCCTGGGCCGTATGAGTGGGTACAGCGCGGGATTTGCAAATTTGGGTTTCATGGAATCAACCACCAATATTGCGCAGGACGAGCGGCGCAATTGCTTGGGCGGAATCTTACCGAGCTGAATCTTGTGACGTGCCATCTGGGGAACGGATGTTCGCTGGCGGCGATTCGCGGCGGAACGAGCATCGATACGACAATGGGGTTCACGCCGCTGGATGGATTGATGATGGGAACTCGTTCGGGTTCGGTGGATCCAGGGATTCTGACGTACTTAATGAGGCAAGACGGGCTCGACGGCAAAACGCTGGATGACATGTTGAATGAGAAATCGGGATTGCTGGGGATTTCCGGAGTTTCCAGCGACATGCGCGAAGTAGTCGCGGCAATGAAGCAGGGAAACGCGCGAGCGAAGCTGGCCTTTGACATTTTTGTGCATCGGCTGCGGTCGGGCATCGGTTCGATGGTGGCGGCTCTGGGTGGAGTCGATGCTTTGGTGTTTACAGCGGGGATAGGCGAGAATTCGGCGGAAGTCCGGACGGCAGCCTGCGTCAACTTCGGTTTTCTCGGACTGACCATTGATGCCGAGAAGAACTTGGCTTCGCCGATGGAGAAAGACATTTCCACAGCCGACTCGGCGGTACGCGTGCTGGTTTTGGCGGCGCAGGAAGATTGGGCGATTGCGCGGGAGTGCTGGAAGTTGGTTGGCAGGTCGTGATAGGCGATAGAGGACAGCCAAGATTCATAGCGTAAAACCGCGCTATGGGGAAGAGGTTGGCTGTTCCACCCCACCCCCGGGGTATCCAGAGAAGTGTGAAGTAAACCC
>JBARBE010000095.1:0-1624 GCA_049792735.1 Candidatus Acidiferrum sp. | reverse complement strand
GCGAAGCTCCGGGTTGCGATCTTCGGGAGCCTTGCTCAAGAATTCGCCTCCACTTTCTGATAAGCGGTGCCTTTATTTTCGTGCACCATACGGAATTTCTGCGTGAGTCCGAACAGGCTTTCCGCGTGGCCGACGAAAAGATAGCCGCCGGGATTCAAGCAGTGCCAGAACTTTTCAATCAGGCGCTTTTGTTCCGCTTCGTCGAAATAGATCATGACGTTGCGGCAGAGAATGATGTCATTGCGGCGCGGCAGGAATTCGGTCTTGAGATTGTGGAAGTCGAACTGGACAAGCTGCTTTAGCTGCGGCTTGATGGCGTATTTATCGCCGGACTTTTCAAAATAGCGCAGGCGGCAGGTGTAATCGACCGGCTCCATTTGCTGCTCGGTGTAGACGCCTTCCTGGCCGACGCGGAGGCTGGCATAGCTGATGTCTGAAGCGACGATTTCCAGCTTCCAAGGCGGAGGGATCAGCGGCTTGGGAGACGGCATGTCGAACGGGAGCGGATTGCGCAGATAGTAGTAAGCGAGGGCATCGCAAATCAGGATGGCGACGGAGTAAGGCTCCTGGCCGGCGGAGCACCCTGCGCTCCAGACGCGAAGGTTCCAGTCGCGGCGCTCTTGCTTCTTGCGGAGCAAATCTTCCAACACGTGCTTCTGCAAGAGATCGAGCTGCGGTTTGTTGCGGAAAAAACTTGTTTCGTTTACGGTGAGATTTTCAAGCAGTAGAGCAAGTTCGGCGCGGCCTTCCCGGCTGGTGAGCAAGCGGTAGTAGCTGTAAAAGGAATCGAGCTGGCAAACCTTGAGCCTGCGCTGCAAACGGTCCTTCAAGAAGTGGGAGCGGCGCTCATCAAAAAACATGCCGCATTCCTGGTAGACGAGGGTCTGCAAAAGCTTGAGTTCAGCTTCCGTAAGCTGGATCTGAGCGGTTAGCGTTCCCATGAAATGAGCGGCAACCCGGCATTTCGGCTGGCCCCGAGGAAATTGGGGAGAGCGTTACTTTGCGGTAGAGACGGTTTCCGCGGCCTCCTCGAGTCGTTTGAGTTCCGGCCGATGCAAAAGCTTGGAAATATCGAGCAAGATGATCAATCGGCCGTTGAGTTTGCCAACACCGGTGACGTAACCGGACTCTCCATCGGCGAAAACGGAGCCCGGAGCCGCAATTTCCGAAGGCGGTATCTTCAAAACTTCGGAAGCGGAGTTGACGATCAGGCCGAGTAGCTTGTTTTCGAGCTCGACCACCAAAATGCGGTTTTTCTTGTCTGGCTTGATTTCCGTGTGGCCGAACCGTTTGCGAAGATCCATCACCGGAATAATCTTTCCTCGCAGATTGATGACGCCCTCGACCGTGTCCGGAGCGCTGGGAACGGAGGTGATTTCCGGAACACGGACTATTTCGCGGACGGCAGCGATGCGCACGCCGTACGTCTCATTTCCGATGCGGAAACCGACAATTTGTAATTCCTTTTCCATCAAGCGATCTCCGCCTCCTCAGGAACGTGCAAGCTCGGCGTATTCGAGTTCTCGTTCGCGTTGTGAGCTCTGATGTCCGCGGCGTGGAGCGGTCTGCTCTGCTTGACGGCCACGGCCTTGCGCGGAGCGATCCAGGACAAAGCGGTCCATGC
>JBARBE010000094.1:0-31921 GCA_049792735.1 Candidatus Acidiferrum sp. | reverse complement strand
TCGATTGGCTGCTCGCCGTGCCCTGGAAAAAGAGATCGAAGGAAATTCGCGACATCGCCGTCGCGGAAAAGATTCTCGAAGAGGATCACTACGGGCTGGACACAGTAACAGAGCGTATCCTCGAAGTCCTCGCCGTCCGCCAGCTGGTGAACAATCCACGCGGCTCGATTCTGTGTTTTGTCGGGCCTCCGGGCGTCGGCAAAACCTCGCTCGCCATGTGCATCGGCCATGCCACCGGCCGCAAGTTCGTTCGCGTCTCGCTCGGCGGCGTACGCGATGAAGCCGAAATTCGCGGCCATCGCCGTACGTACATCGGGGCGCTGCCCGGCCAGATTATCCAGATGATGAAGAAGGCCGGCACAGTGAACCCGATCTTCGTGCTGGACGAAGTCGATAAGATGTCCACCGACTTCCGTGGCGACCCGTCCGCCGCGCTGATGGAAGTGCTCGACCCGGAATTGAACCACTCCTTCACGGACCACTATCTCGACGTCGAATACGACCTCTCGAAAGTGATGTTCGTCTGCACCGCCAACGTGCTGCACACCATTCCCCAGCCGTTGCAGGACCGCATGGAGATTCTCCGACTGCCGGGTTACACCGAGCAGGAAAAGCTGGAGATCGCCAAGCGCTTCCTCGTGAAGCGCGCGCGGGAAGCCACCGGCATCAGCGAGAAAAATCTCAAGTTCACCGACGAAGGCCTGCTCCACATCATCCGCCACTACACGCATGAAGCCGGCGTGCGCAACCTCGAGCGCGAAATCCAGAACATCGCCCGCAAGATGGCGCGCAAAGTCGTGACGGAAGGCAACACCGTCGGCGTCGAAATCTCCCCGGCCAATGCGAACGATTTCCTCGGCATCTTGAAGTACCGCGAATACTGGCTAGAAAAGCACAACGAAATCGGCTTGACCACCGGCCTCGCCTGGACCGAAGTCGGCGGCTCCGTTCTCGCTACCGAAGCAACTCTCATGGAAGGCAAAGGCCGCCTCACGCTCACCGGAAAACTCGGCGACGTGATGCAAGAATCCGCGCAAGCCGCGATGAGCTATGTCCGCTCACGCTCCGCGCAACTCGGCTTGGCCAAAGATTTCTACCGCAATATCGACATTCACGTGCACGTGCCCGAAGGCGCCATCCCCAAGGACGGCCCGTCCGCCGGAATCACCATCTGCACCTCCATCGTCAGCGCGCTCACCAAAAATCCCGTGCTGCGCGATGTGACCATGACCGGCGAAATCACCCTTCGCGGCAAAGTTCTCCCCATCGGCGGCGTCAAGGAAAAGCTCCTGGCCGCCCATCGAATGGGCTTGCGTACAGTGCTGCTTCCGAAGGACAATGAGAAGGACCTGGCAGATATCCCGCAGGAGATCCTCTCCTGTCTCAAGGTTCATTTTGTTGAAACCATGGATGAAGTGCTGCAGCTCGCGCTTGAACGCGTGATCGTGCCCATTGAGCATCCTGAGGTCGCGCCCGTTGCGGAACCTTTCGTTGCCAGCGCCGAGAAAGACAAGAGTTTGACCAACTAAGCAGCGATGATGTGAGTACGCCGTGCGATTTTTCCAGGCATGACGGGGCTCCGCGCTGCCGCCGGTTGCAGAAAGTCTGGTTTACCCATCCTGGCATGTTTTCGTTTGTCCGCCAGTGCGGTGCGCCACCTCACGAACAATCCGGAATTTTGTTGTCCGCTCTGCGGCCACGCAAAAGAGAAGGTCAATTTACACCATCAAAGTTAAGGATATATGAAAGAAACAAACGTTGAAGGAACCAATCAGATGAGCATTAGCCTCGCCGAGTTAAAAGAAAAAAACATCACCGACCTCGCCAAGATCGCCAAGGAATTGAACATTCCCGGCGCCAGCGGCATGCGCAAGCAGGAGCTGATCTTCCAGATTCTCCGCGCCCAAACGGAGAAAAACGGTTTGATCTTCTCGGAAGGTGTCCTCGAATGCCTCCCCGACGGCTTCGGATTCCTCCGCGCTCCGGAATATAATTACCTCCCCGGTCCGGACGATATCTACGTTTCCCCGTCCCAAATCCGCAAGTTCGATCTTCGCACGGGAGACACCGTCTCCGGCCAGGTTCGCCCGCCGAAAGACGGCGAACGCTACTTCGCTTTAATCAAAGTCGAAGCCGTCAATTTCGAAGATCCCGAAGTCGCGCGCAACAAAATCTTTTTCGATAACCTGACGCCGCTCTATCCCCAGGGCCGCCTCAAGATGGAAACCACCAAGGAGAACATGACCGGCCGCGTGCTCGATCTCCTCTGCCCTGTCGGCAAGGGTCAGCGCGGTCTCGTCAACGCTCCGCCGCGCACTGGCAAAACCATGATTCTGCAATCCATGGCCAATTCCATCACCACCAACCACCCCGAAGTCGCCCTCATCGTCCTTCTCATCGATGAACGCCCTGAAGAAGTCACCGACATGCAGCGCACCGTCAAAGGTGAAGTCATCAGCTCCACCTTCGACGAGCCGCCCCAGCGCCATATTCAAGTCGCCGAAATGGTCCTCGAAAAAGCCAAGCGCCTCGTCGAGCACAAGCGCGACGTGGTCGTGCTGCTCGATTCCATCACGCGTCTCGCGCGCGCCTACAACGCTGTCACCCCGCCTTCCGGCAAAGTTCTCTCCGGTGGTATCGACGCCAACGCTCTCCAGCGTCCGCGCCGTTTCTTTGCCGCCGCCCGCAACGTCGAAGAAGGCGGCTCGCTCACCATCATCGCCACCGCGCTGATCGACACTGGCAGCCGCATGGACGACGTCATCTTCGAGGAGTTCAAAGGCACAGGCAACATGGAAATCTATCTCGACCGCCGCCTAGCCGATAAGCGCGTCTTCCCAGCAATCGACATCCAGCGCTCCGGCACGCGTAAGGACGAGTTGCTCCTCCCTCCGGACGAGTTGGCCCGCGTCTGGGTTCTGCGCAAAGTCTTGAGCCCTCTCTCGACCGTTGAAGCGATGGAGCTTTTGCTCAGCCGCCTCACGAAGTCGAAGTCCAACGCCGAATTCCTCGGGTCGATGTCCGCACCGGCATAACCGAACGAGCCCGTTGAGTCCCGGATAACATTGCGAAGGAGCGATTTGGAGTGCGGCAGCCCTGCTGCCGCTTTTCTCAGCGACTCGCACCACTCTCCATTTGGCCATGCCCAATAGGACCTCCCCTCTGCATGTTTCTTAGAAAATACCCGCATATAAAAACGGCGCAGCCAGTTTCCCAGCTGCGCCGTTTTTCTGTAGCTCAGGCATTCGGCCTGAGGTTTTTGTTTTTAGTAGTCGTGGTCCTCTTCAGCCCACGGCTTCCGTCTCCGCCGCCGAGATGTAGTCCACGATCCGCTCCGACCATCCGTCCACGTGCGTCCACCCGTTGCCGTAGCTTACGCCGTGCTTGTACGGGGCCACGTTCACCAAGTACGCCCGCGGCGTCCACGCCGGCAGGATTCCGTCGTGCGTCTGCTCATCGGTAATCACGATCAGCCGGTCGAGTCCGCGCCACTCCGGCTTCTCGTGAAGCTCCGTCAGCGCGCGCTTGAGGTACGTCCCCGAGTGCGCCTGCGAACTCACGATGGCGTCCCGCAGCGCGAACCCTCGCCGCGCCGGAATCTCCACGCAAGCATCCGAGAAAGTCGCAATTGCAAACTCCTCGGCCTTCTCGCGGAGCAGAATGGCCAGCCCCGAGGCTGCGTCCATGCGCGTGGTTTCGCTCTTCGTCGAAAGCGCGCCGTCCATCGATCCGGACACGTCCACGACGAGTCCCGTCGATCCCGGCAGCTTTTCGAGTCCGGCGATGCCCTTGAGCATAGCGCTCTCGATGGCGTCCTCGAGCTTCGGAGCGTAGCGAGCCGCCGTCACGAACCGAAACGGCAGCGCTCGCGCCACTCCCTTCTCGAGCCGCTCGCGAATCAGCTTCGGATCCACGCCCGATGCCAGCATCAGGCGCAGGTTTCGCAGGACGGCCAAGCCGCCCAGCTTTCCCTCGTTCAGGAGTCGTTCGAAGTTCTCGCGCTTGTCCTTCCCTGCGGACAAGGCAACCTCCCAAGTGTCGGGAGGCTCGAGCGTGTTCTCAACGAGCTTCTTCCAAACAGCTTCCTGCTCGGCATCCTTCGGCTTAGCGTGGCAGAGAAACAGCACGTCGCGCAGCGTCACCACCGAATCGCGGTTGTACTTCGCAAGCTGGTGAGCGTCGAACTTCGTGAACGCCTGCGCCAGCCCGCGCTTTACTCCCGCCGACAGCGGCTGCTTCATCTCCTTCCAGTAGAGCGCCACGAACTCACCGAGTTCGTCTGCCCGCTGGATCACGTGCTCGAGCGTCTCCGCCACGAGCGGCCCCGCGCCCTTGCGCCGCGCCAATTCGCGCGTCACAAAGAGCGGTGCATGGCGAAGCTGCATCTTGTCGCGTGCCTCGCGCGCCAGAGCCGCCACGTCCTCCGGCTTACTCTGCGCTACAAGCTCCGCGATGCGCTTCGCGATGTCGTTGCCCTTCTCGTAGAACGTGTCTTCCCAGAGCAGGCACGTGAGCACAGTGCGCCGCATCTCCGTCTTCGCATCGACGCGCTGCGCCACCGCCCCTTCGTGCGTCCGCACCGGGAACATCCGCTTCCACACATTCATCTTCACCATCTCGACCTCCCTCCTTTCCGCGGACTCTCATCGGCAAATCCGCGATCCTGTCATCCGCTCACCCCACCCGATTGTCATTCCGAGCGAAGCGAGGAATCTGCTTTTTCTAGCAACGCCTCAGGCCTCAATGCACCGTTCCCGGATGCAACGCCCGAATATGCAGCTTCCCGTCGCTCTGAACGCACACCAGGTCGCCTTCCTCGATCCGCAGCATTCCGGCAAGCCATTCAGGAATCACGATTTTCAAAAACTCTCCCTGAACCTCGGAGATGCCGCGCGAACTCTCGACCATTTCCGAGCCACCGTCTGCCAAGGGGATCAACAGCATCAATTCACCCATGACCTTTAAACCCCGCCCGTCCAAGGACATTACGTTTTCCCCGTCGCACCTCCTTTCTTTTCTCAAAAAACGGCCGTCAAAAAACTGCTGGACGGGAACATTCGGACAGAGACGTTGGGCGCTCTCCCAGTGAGCTACTGAATCTTTCGACTCAGGTGGGAATCGAACCCACACCTCCCGGGCGTCAGGCGAAGTAACCCTGCCCTACACCACGTCCAACTTTTTCCAGGTGGCACAGACTTCAGTCTGTGCCCGCCTGCCCCGGCGCGAACCGCCGCTCGTTCGCGATTCGCGCCGGACAACTTCTCGCCGAGAGGAACAACCGATCAGAGTTGCGGGGCAATTGCCCCACATCGTGTGACAGACGAAGTAACTCTGCTCTCCACCATCCCGGCATCCCGGTAGCACAGGCACTCTTGCCTGTGCTCATCCCAGTGGCACAGCCAATCGGGGCTGTGCTCTTTTCTTCTTCCAGTGGGAACCATCGGTCCGCATAAATTGCATTGAGCTACTGCCTCTCGCGAAGCAGGCGGGCTTCGTGACCGCATCCTCTCCGATTCGCATCGGAGCGCTCTCTTGGGTCGAAGTAACGCGCACCTTCACCACACCGCAAATTCTTTGCAGAGGGAACCTTCGGCCCGAGCGCGACTTTGCTCAGCCATTTGAGCTACGGCAGTTTTCACCGCCGGCGGGATTCGAACCCGCAACCGCTCCACGAAGTAGCTCGCGCCTGCACCACTCTGCAAATCCTTGCGGCGGGAATCGCCGGCCCGGGCCGTACTACTTGTCCGCTGCTCTACCACTGAGCTACAGCACCTTTCGTCGCTGGCAGGAATCGAACCTGCGACAGTCGGAGCCCGATGTAACCCGAACCTTCACCACGCCGCAATTCCTTCGATCTTTTTCATTACCTCCTTACTTCGTTACGTCATTACTTCACTTCCGCGCACACCCGTAGCTTCTCTCCGCGAAGCTTGAAGCAATTCGCCACTTCAGCGCCTTTGAAACTTCCGGGAGGAATCAGCGCTCACGGCCTTTGGGATTCGAACCCAGAGCCTTGCGGCCCCTTACCATCGAAGTATCCGTGAACTTCGCCATCCCGGGAATTTTTCGCAACAAAATCGCATGACAAAAGGACTTACGCCGGCCCTGCAGCTCGGAATCGTTAGTTCCGTGCTACAGTTTCCCCGCCAAGCAAAATACTTGAGCGACGAACAGTGTTGTATCGAAACGACTTAGGCGGATTTACTGCAGTCGCGTGAAAAAGCAGTCCACGAGACCCAATCGCCTTGGTGCGGTTTCGACTTGGTTTTTATCTTCGTGTGTCATCTCTGCTCTTCACGCTCAGTGAGGGCCTGCCCTAATATGTAGCAGGGTACGACTGAGGTATCCCGAAAGTAAACGAACTCCGTTTTCCTGTCAAGCTTTTTTTTCAAAAACATGCATTTTGGCCCATTTTTCGCGTAACTTGTTAATTCTCAAGTACCTAGTGTCTTGCCATTTGCCTTCCATGTCCAGTTCTTGCTCTGGAGCCCATTTTGAAGTATTTCCCCTCGCCTCATTCTTCTTTCAAGCTATCATCACGTGAACATCGATTCTTGCCGGGTGCTCCCATGGTGGACAAGAAATTGAACCCAATCGTGCAATGGCTTCACCGCGTTTTGCTCATGACTCTCACTATTTGCGCCGTGTTCGTTCCCGCCTCCTCTGCTTCCTCCGCTCTCGGCACGGTAAATTTCCCCACATCCTGCGCTCCAGCAGTCCAACCCGATTTCAATCGCGCGGTCGCCCTGCTCCACTCCTTCTGGTACAGCAAATCGGAAGAAACTTTCGCCGCCGTTGCGAAAGCTGATCCCGCATGCGCCATCGCCTACTGGGGCATCGCTATGTCCCACTATCACCAGATTTGGGATCCTCCCACTCCGTCCGACTTACTGGCCGGGTGGGCTGCCGTTCAAGCCGCAAAATCCGCTGGTGCAAAAACCCAGCGCGAGCGCGATTACATCGCCGCAATGGAAGTCTTCTACAAGGATGCTGCTCAGCGCCCGCACGACGCGCGGGCTCTCGACTACGAAAAAGCCATGGAGCAAATTTACCGGCGCTATCCCGGCGACCACGAAGCCGCCATCTTCTACGCGCTCGCCCTGCGCTCCAACGCGCCCGCCGCCGACAAAACCTATGCGAATCAGAAAAAAGCTGGCGCAATCCTCGAAAAGCTCTTCGTTCAATTTCCCGACCACCCCGGCATAGCCCACTACATCATCCACTGCTACGACTACCCCGGATTGGCTCCGCTCGCGCTCAGCGCCGCGCGCCGCTACGCAAAAATCGCGCCCGACGCGCCGCACGCGCTTCACATGCCCTCGCACATCTTCACGCGGCTCGGTCTGTGGCAGGAATCCATTGACTCGAACCTCGCCTCCGCCGCCGCAGCTAAGCAAAATGGCCTCGTGGGTGACGAACTTCACGCCATGGATTACCTGGTTTATGCGTATCTGCAAACGAGCCAGGATCGCAATGCTCTAAATGTGTTCAATTCATTGCCAAAAGTAAGGAACGGAGATTCTTCCTATTTCGCCGCGCTTTTCGCTACCGCGAGTATCCCATCGCGTTTGGCCATTGAACGCCACCGCTGGTCCGACGCCGCCTCACTTGCCTTACCATCCAATACGTTCCCCGGCGGCCACTATCTTTGGACCGAAGGCGATCTCTATTTCGCCCGAGCGCTGGGGATCGCCCGGAGCGGAGACGTCAGAGCCGCGCAGGACGCCTTACAGCAGATGACCGCGTTACGCGAAAAACTTCTGGATCAACACAACCAATACTCCGCGGGACAGGTGGATATTCAGACGCAATCCGTCGGTGCATGGATTTCCCTTGCACAGGGCAAAAAGGAGGAAGCCCTCCGGCAAATGCGCTTCGCGGCGGACCACGAAGACGCCACTGACAAACTCCCCGTCACTTCCGGTGCCATCGTGCCTGCCCGCGAACTTCTCGGCGAAATGCTTCTCTACACGAATCAGGCCGCGCTCGCTCTTGAGGCCTTCGAGACCTCGCTGAAGCTTGCGCCGCAGCGCTTCAACTCACTTTATGGAGCCGCATCCGCGGCTAAGCTTCTTGGCGACCGGCCGAAGGCTTCTGCATACTATGCTCAATTACTTGCGAACTGCCCTCACGCGGACTCTGATCGCAGCGAACTTCGCGAAGCCAGGCTTTTTCTCAATCCGAAATAACCGGTGTTCGCAAACCCTTCTGAATTCCAACCTGTCGCGCGCGCAGATACGACATCAGTTCCAGTCCGCAGTTTTGCATTTCAACTGCAAATGCATCCATCTGATTCGTCAGCAGGTTGTAGCACCACACGGCCGGCACCGCGACTGATAATCCAATCGCCGTCGTCAGCAGCGCCTCCGAAATCGATCCCGCAATCACTTTGATCGCCGTCGCGTGCGCAATATCAATGCTCCGAAAGGCGTTCAAGATTCCAATCACCGTTCCGAACAGCCCGACGAACGGTGCAGTCGCCGCAATCGTCGCGAGTCCGCTTAAGCCGCGCTTCATTTCCTCGGTGGTTTCCGCGCTCGAGCGCTCCAGACTTCGTTTCACTCCCTCCATCACGTGTTTGTCAGGCATTCCCTCCGGCGCCGCCTGATAATCGAGCAGGCCCGCCGCCACAATGCTCGCGATGTGGCTCTTCTTGTTGCGCTCCGCCAAAACGATCGCCTGGTCGAGCTTGCCCTCGCGCAGCGGCGCAACTGTCTCCGCGATGTACGCCTGTGATTGCTCGCGTGCCAATCGAAATCGCAAAGCGCGCCCCGTGCTCACGCTCATTGACCGCACAAACATGATCGCCAGCACTATCACCACTCCGTGACACAGCGTTCCCATGGAACGCCACAATTCCAGCAAGTTCCATTCGCCCATATTTCCCTCTGTTCGTTTCGACTGCGTGCGTTCAATAGACACCGCGCCGCGGAGTTTTGTGCCGCACCGCAAAGCTCGTTTCCTATTCGTATGGGAGATTTATCGCGGGAGGTTCATCGCGAGGGAATCACTGCTCAGCGAGAGAAGCCAGTTCAAGTCAAGGCTATCAGGACAAATGCGGCACTACACTTCCCTGCCCGCCGCCTTCACTAATTCTCTTTCACGTTCGTGCGCCAGCATCACGACGAGCCGCGCAGTCTCTCCCACATCCATTGCCGTGTTATCGACGAGCACGGCATCCGCCGCGCGCACCAGCGGCGATACTTTTCGTTCTCGGTCGCGGCGATCCCGCTCGCGCACCTCTTCCAGCACTTGCGGAAGCGTCAATGTCTCGCCTTTTTCTTGATGCTCTTTCCACCGCCGCTCTGCCCGCACTTCCGGCGAAGCCTCCAGAAATATCTTCAGCTCGGCGCGCGGAAAAACAACCGTGCCGATGTCGCGCCCTTCCATCACCACGCCGCCGCCCGCTCCGGCTCTCTGTTGCTCGGCCACCAGAATTTCGCGTACCCCGGCAATCGTCGCTAGCCGCGACGCCCCTTGCGCCACTTCCGCGGTGCGAATCGCTTGCGTCACTTCTTCGCCATCGAGAAACACGCGATTCTTCGAGCCAGCTGCTTCCTGCTCGAGCGTTGGAGGTTTGAGTTCAATATGCGTCCCGCGGGCTAGCGCTTCGAGGCCGTGATAATCGTCCAATGCGAGGCCTTGTCGCAACGCCTTCAGCGCCAGCGCCCGATACATTGCGCCGCTATCGAGATACAAATATCCGAGAGTCTGCGCGACGCGCTTCGCCAGGCTGCTCTTCCCCGAGCCTGCCGGTCCATCAATGGCTATCGTCAATTTAGGCATGCGCTCGTTCTCGGCCAACATTCCAATCTTCACGCGCAAACACGGGCGCGCACAATTCGTATCGGCTGTTTCCTAACTGTCGGCTGTGAGCTGTCGGCTGTCAGCTCATTCAAAATCCCATGATGTTGTAACCGCAATCGACGTAAATCGTTTCGCCAGTAATCCCCGAGCCTGCATCAGATAGTAGAAACGCCGCGGTCGCGCCGACTTCGCCCGCATCGACATTCCGTTTCAACGGCGCACGCTCGCTTTGCGCCTTCAGCATGTCGCTGAAATTCGCAATCCCTCGCGCGGCCAACGTCTTGATCGGCCCCGCAGAAATGGCGTTGACGCGAATCGCCTTCGGCCCCAGATCGTACGCCAAATATCGCACCGTCGCCTCCAACGCCGCCTTCGCGACGCCCATGACGTTATAATTCGGCACCACCTTTTCCGAGCCGTAATAAGTCAACGTGACAATTCCGCCGCCGGCCGCCATCAGCGGCGCCGCACCGCGCGCCACCGCAATCAGCGAGTACACGCTGATATCATGCGCAATCCGGAATCCTTCGCGCGAAGTCTCCACGAACGGCTTCTTCAACTCATCCGGCGGAGCGAACCCCACGCTGTGCACCAATCCGTGGATGACTCCATACTTCGCCTTGATTTCCTCGAACACGCGCGCGACCTGATCGTCCTGCGTAAGGTCGCACATGAATCCGTCGGTGCCCGGCAACTCCGCGATCAAATCCTTCGCCTCCAGCCCAAGCCGCTCGTTCATGTACGCGATGCCCAATCGCCAGCCCGCCGCCGCAAGCTTCTGCGCAATCGCCCACGCGATGCTGCGCTTATTTGCCAACCCAAAAATAACTGCCGTCTTCTGCCCCTCGCTCATTCGCTTCCTCTCCTGAAATATCCGTCCGCTCTTCTCTGTGCCCTCTGTGTCTCTGCGTTTAGCTTCCTTCTTTTCTCCCTCGTCAAATCCGATGAAACGCCTTCTCGATTTCTTTCACGGAATACCGCAGCACCACGGGCCGCCCATGCGGACAACTCATCGGACAATCCGTTTTCGCCAGCGCCCCAAGCAGCCATTCCATTTTCGTTTGATCGAGCGGCATGTTCACTTTGATGGCCGCGTGGCAAGCCGTCGAAGCTGCGATTTTCGCTTGCAACGTATCAATGGAAATGGCGGCATTTTCCCGCTCGATGCCATCAAGAATTTCCGTCAAAAGTTTTTCTCCGTCTCCCGGCGCGATCCCCGCAGGGACAGCTTGAATCGCCACGCTGCGCCGCCCCATCGGCTCGACCTCGAAGCCATTGGCTGACAGCTCTTCTGCGATTTTTTCGTAAATCACAATCTGCCGCGGCGAAAGCTCAATCACCAGCGGCATCAACATCCGCTGCGCTTCCACTTTTCCCGCTCGCCGCGCTTCTAGGTGCTGCTCGAAGAGCACGCGCTCGTGCGCTACGTGCTGATCGACAAGCCACAATCCTTCGCCGTTCACCGCCACAATAAAGCTCGAACTAACTTGCCCAAGCGGCTTCAAATCGGCGATTTGCTCGGGCCGCGGCAGCGTCGCTGGCGCACTTGCATTCGGTGCAGCAAGATTTCCAGCCCAGTTCGAAGCTGCAAGCACCTGAGCAACCGCAGCCGCAGCGGAAGCTCTGCCGGACTCGATCGGCGCTTCAAGACCAGCAGGAAACGCAAAGCGCTGCTCAACAGGTTGCAGCGGTGCTACGGTCAGATCGAATCCGCCGTCGGAACCGAAACCAACGCTGATTTCTTCCACAGCCGGAATGATCGCGCGAGGAACTCCGGAAGCTGCGCCAGCGCCGAATGTTGCTGCGGCGCCGAACGCGGCAGGAGAAAACGTGGACGCGGCAGGCGGCGAGCCTGCTGGGATTGCAGCAGCAGCTGCGGCAAAGCTCGGAACGGGCCGAACGCTCATCAGCGCCTGGCGGATCGAGTCGCGCGCAAAATCGTGAACGAATTGCGAGCGGCGAAAGCGCACTTCGATTTTTGCGGGATGCACGTTGACGTCAACTTCGTCATAAGGCATTTCAAGGAAAAGCAGCGTTGCAGGAAAAACCGCTGGCGGGAGAATATTGCGATAGGCCTCGTGAATCGCGTGCAGGATCAAGCGGTCGCGCACGAGGCGGCGATTCACAAAAACATAAATGCCGTTGCGGTTGGGCCGCTGCACTTCGGGGCGCGACGTGAAACCTCGAACGGTCAGTGTGGCGCTTTCTTCGCCCGATTCGAGTTCCGGCTCGGTGATGGCTGCGCGAAACGCGGCCGATGTCGCCGGAATTTCGACCAGCTCTTCCATCGACTGCCGGCCGAAGAGTTGGTAGATACGGTCGGCGAGCTTTTCCGCGGGCGGCGCGTTGATGATTTCCTGCGTCGGCGTGGTCAGGACGAAATGCTTGTCCGGATTGGCCAGCGCGTAGTGCGTGACGAGCGAAGCGATATGGCCAAGCTCTGTGGTATCTGACTTGAGAAATTTTTTGCGCGCCGGAACGCAGTAGAAAAGGTCCGCGACGCTGATAGTTGTGCCGACGGGCAAGCCCGCGGGCTTCACGCTGACAAGTTTTCCCCCGGCAAATTCGAGCCGAGTGCCTTCCACTTCCGATTCGTCGCGCGTTTCAAGCAGCAGCCGCGAAACCGCTGCAATCGTCGGCAACGCTTCGCCACGAAAGCCCAGCGTCGAAATCGAAAGCAAGTCCTCGGCGGATTTCAGTTTGCTGGTGGCGTGGCGCTCGAAAGCCAGCAGCGCGTCGTCGTGCGTCATGCCATGCCCGTCGTCAATGACGCGGATCATCCGCTTGCCGCCGACTTCCGTCTCGACGCGAATCATCTTCGCGCCGGCGTCCAGCGCATTTTCAAGCAGTTCTTTGACAACCGAAGCCGGCCGCTCGACAACTTCGCCCGCGGCGATTTTATTCGCCACTGCTTCCGGCAATATGCGTATTCGGCTCATTGCAATGGAGAGGACGGCCCATTATAGCGGTGAATGGAGAGAAGAACCCAAGGCAGCCGGAAAAGAAAGAATAAAAGCATAGGAGCGAATGCCAATAACAATCCAAAAACCGTCATCCGCCAGTCCGGTTGGGGCAGGAATAGTACAGCGAAAGCCGCAAGAGCCATACCTCCGGCAATACCAGCAAGAATTGGCGGACAACAAAAACGCAACTTTTTTCCGGCAGTCAGTTTCGGCCACTCTCGCGAGCCATCGTCATACAATTCGCCGCATTGCACACAACGTCGGACCCCAGGACCAAGTCTGATATTCCCTGACCAAAAGTCTGCTTGCAAAAGGTGGCCACAATGTGGACAGCGGTAGCTCGTCGCAGGGATGGGTATGGATCTACTGATTCCAAAAAATGGATCCTGATAGATTGCGGGTCCAATTTTGTATTCTCGTTTAACCGAGGGAAGCCCGGTGCCGTGCTCTGAAGGGTGACCAGCCCCACTTTCACTCACGGCCGTTCTCTGTTGGCTCCGGAGCCGGTTCATCTCATTCGGCAGCTTTCTTGACTTCGCGCTTGATCGCGATGCCCAGCTGATCGAGCTGATCCTGGTCCACTTGCGACGGAGATTCCGCCATTAAATCGACGGCCGCGGTGGTTTTCGCGAAGGCGATGACTTCCCGCAGGGATTTTTCGCCGGCGAGTAGCATGGCTATACGGTCGATGCCGAGGGCGATGCCCCCGTGTGGCGGCGTGCCATAGGTGAGTGCGTCGAGGAAAAAACCGAAGCGACGGCGGAGTTGTTCTTCACTTAGGCCGAGGGCGCGGAAGAGGCGCTCTTGAATATCCTGGCGGTGGATACGGATGCTGCCGGAGCCGAGTTCGTTGCCGTTGAGGACGAGATCGTAGCCTTTCGAGCGCACTTCCCACGGCGCGGACTCAAGCTTTTCCAAATCTTCGTCGACGATACCCGTGAACGGATGTTGCGCGCTGACCCAGGCTTTGTCGTTTTCGCTCCATTCAAAGAGCGGGAAGCCGGTGATCCACAGAAATTTCCACTGCGTGCGGTCGATCAAGCCGAGCGCTTCGCCGAGCTGCAAACGCATTTGTCCGGCGACGAGCGCGGCTGCTTCCGTGCCTGCAATTTGCTGCTTCGCGCTCACGGCGACGACGAGGTCGCCGGTTTTTGCGCCGCACGCGTCGGCAAGTTTCTTCACGTTTTCCGCGCCGACTAGTTTTTCTACTGTTGAGGTCGTGCCGTCGGCTGCGAGCTTCACGAAATACGCGCCGCGCGCGCCGTTAGACTTGGCTTTTTCCGTCAGCTCGTCGAGCTGTTTGCGCGAATACCCCGCCGCGCCGGGAGCCGCGAGCGCGAACACGCTGCCTTCGATCCCCAACTTGGCTTTCACCTCTTCCGGAAAGCAGTCCGTGACTTCGTGCAGTTCCATCCCAAAACGCAGATCGGGCTTGTCGCTGCCGTACCTGCGAATCGCGTCCTTGTGCAGCATGTGCGGAAACGGACCTTGCGTCTTGACTCCCGCGACGGCGCACGCGCGCACCATCACCGTTTCGATGACGTGAAAAATATCTTCCTGGCGCGGGAAGGACATCTCGACGTCGAGCTGCGTGAATTCGGGCTGGCGGTCGGCGCGCAAATCTTCGTCGCGAAAACATTTCACGATCTGGAAGTAGCGGTCCAGCCCGCCAATCATCAGGATTTGCTTGAAGATTTGCGGCGATTGCGGCAGCGCGTAGAACTGGCCGTGATGCACGCGGCTGGGCACGAGATAGTCGCGCGCGCCTTCGGGCGTCGAGCGCGTGAGCATGGGCGTTTCCACTTCAATAAAGCCGAGCTCGTCCATGGTCTTGCGAATTTCGAGAACGATCTTGTGGCGCAGCGCGAGGTTGCGATGAGGCTTCGAGCGGCGCAAGTCGAGATAGCGGTAGCGCAAGCGCGTTTCTTCGGCGGCGTTGATTTCGTCTTCGATGGGAAACGGCGGCGTCTTCGCGTTGTTTAAAATGTGCAGCTTCGTAGCAATCAACTCGATTTCGCCGGTGGCAATATGCGGATTGGCTTTTTGCCGCTTCGACACTTTGCCTTCGACCGCGACCACAAATTCGCTGCGTGCTTGCTCGGCTTTCGCGTGCGCGGCGGGCTGCGATTCCTTGTTGAAGACGATTTGTACAATGCCGGTGCGATCGCGAATATCGAGGAAAAGCAAATTGCCCAGATCGCGCCGGCCGGAAACCCAGCCCATCACGATAGCGTCGCGGCCTTCATCGGAAGCGCGCAGCGCCCCGCAATAATGTGTGCGTTGCAAATTGCCAAGAAAATCGAGCAAGTAATGTTCTCCTAATGAAAGCCCTGTAGCCGCCCTCTTCAGAGGGCGGGCTTTTTCGAGCCATCCACGCCGACCTTAGCCCAAGGGACGCGTTTCCTCAAGGCCACATGGAAAACCCCGCGGTCTGAAGACCGCGGCTACACGGTGCGCAGATATTCTAGCAGAGCTGGTTCGGTGAGTTTCTGTTGCGAGCCGTCTGCCAGAGTTTTCAGCGTCCACTCGCCGCTCTGGACTTCATTATCGCCGAGGATCAGGGCGAAGCGCGAGTTGAGCTTGCTGGCGCGCTCGAGGGCTTTGCCGAATTTCTGCTCGACGGGCGGCAGCTCGACGCGGAAGCCGACGTTGCGCAGAGTCTTGGTGGCGCGGATCGCGGTGGCGTAAGCGTTTTGGCCCATCCAGGCGATGTAGAGAAGTGGCGAGTGGCTAGTGGCGAGTGGCGAGTCAGAACCTGAGGCCGCCGCTGCGCGGCCCGTTTCCTGCAAGGAGAGAATGAGGCGGTCTTCGCCGATCGCGAAGCCGATACCTTTTGTGGGCGGGCCGCCGAGGAGCTCGACAAGGCCATCATAGCGGCCGCCGCCGCAGACGGCGTTTTGCGAGCCGAGGCCGCGTGCTGTGATTTCAAACGTGGTGCGCATGTAGTAGTCCAGGCCGCGGACCAGGCGCCAGTTTTCTCGATACGCGATACCGCGGAGATCGAGATCGTGTTTTACGGCCGCGTAGTGCGTTTTGCAGTCGTCGCAAAGGTGATCGGCGATGCGCGGAAGCTTTTCGATGATGGGCTGTTCGTGTTCGAGTTTCGAGTCGAGCACGCGCAGCGGATTCGTTTCGATGCGCCGCTGCGAGTCCGCGCCGAGTTTGTCTTTCATCTTGAGGAGTTCTTCGCGCAGCTTCGCAACGTAGCCGCGTCGGCAGTTGTCCGCGGCCTGGCCGATTGAATTGATGCTGAGTTCCGTGCCTTGGAGCCCGCACTTGTCGAAGAAAGTCATCAACATTTCGATCAGTTCCGCATCAATCGTCGGAGCATCCGGCCCGCCAAGAATTTCCGCGCCAATCTGATAGAACTGTCGATAACGCCCTTTCTGCGGCCGCTCCCGCCGAAACATCGGCCCCATGTAATACAGCTTCACCGGCTGCGGCATCTGCTGCATGTTGTGCTCAATGTAAGCCCGGCAAACGCTCGCCGTCGCCTCGGGTCGGAGGGTCACAGAATGGAGCGCTTCCTCAATTGCCCATTTCATTGCAGTGAAGGCGGCAAGCGTCCATTTACGTGCGTCCCCAAGGATGGTGGCTTGCGTTTCTGGGTTGATGCTCCCGATCCCGGGATCGTAGGCGACAGCCAGTTCCCTTAGTTTGCTCCATCCCGCCAAAAACTGAGGATCGCTCAGCATCGGTGGATCAGGAAAGGCAAACATTTCCTTCCCAACAATATCGGTGTCCAGACCAATGGACCGAGCAAAGAGTTCAGTCTCCTCAAACACGGGGAGGCGGATTTCGCCGTAGCCGTAGGCGGTGAAAACTTCGTGGGCGGTTTGCTCGACGCGATTCCAGAGGGCAGTGTCTGGAGGGAGCAGGTCGCGCGTGCCGCGGACAGCTTGAAACTTGCGTGGCTTCTCTTCTTTCTTTTTTGCGCCTTCGCTCACTTGCTGCTTGCTCCTTCACAAAATGCCGGGCTGAAGCCCGGCGCTACGCATAACCAAAATCAAAAGCAGATTCCTCGCTACGCTCGGAATGACAGTTTATAGAGTTTCGTCGTCTTATAGAGTTTCGTCTTGTAGAATTTCAGCGTCACTCGCCACTCGCCACTTCTTTTCTATAAATATTTTTGTACTCGACGTAGCGGGCGGCGTAGGCGTCGATGCTGGCTTGGTCGATGCCGGTGAGCGCGCGCTTCACCTTGCCGGGGTGGCCTACTACCAGGCTGCCGGGCGGAATTTTCGCGCCTTCGAGGAGAAGCGTGCCGGCGGCTACGATGCTGCCGGCGCCGATGGTCACGCCGTTCAGGATGACGGCGCCCATGCCGATGAGGCAGCGCGACTCGATGGTGCAGCCGTGCAGCGTACAGCTGTGGCCGATGGTGATGTCGTCGCCGAGGATCAGCGGGTACTCGTCACGCATGACGTGGAGGACGCAGCCGTCCTGAATGTTGGTGCGCGCGCCGATGCGGATGTGGTGCACGTCGCCGCGAATCACCGTGCAGGGCCAGACGCTGGAATCTTCGCCAATGACTACGTCGCCGATGATGACGGCGGCGGAGTCAATGTAGGCCGTGGCGGCGATTTGCGGGTGCTTGCCGCGATAGGAGCGAATGTCGGGCTGGCGGCCTAGATCGAGGGAGCCGCGCGCGGGGTTTGGGCTGGAATTTTGGTTAGACATTGTGCTTTGGCCACCCCCAGTTTGCCGTAAACGTTGTAAACACAAGACTTAGGTTTTCCGTAAGCCCTTTAGATGTAACACTTACAAAGATTCCCCTAACCACTGATTCTAAAGGGCTTAAGTTCACATAGCAAGGTCGTCGCGACGACTCTAACCCTACCACGTCGCCCCGAACGTGAAGAACTACCGACCAAGATCTCATGATAACACGCAACACTCGGCTCCGATTCAGTCGATGGAGACGGTGGGGCCGGAGGAGGTGGCGCTGACTTCGGCTAGGCGGGCGGTGACGGCGCGGGCCAGGGCGTAGAGGCTTTGCGTGCCGGGTGCAGATTCGCCGAGAGAGGCGACGGGTTTGCCGGTGTCGCCGCCGATCCGGATGCGGGGATCGATTTCGATTTCGCCGAGGACGGGAACACCGTAAGCAACTGCAGTCTTTGCGCCTTCGCCGTGGCCGAAAATGTCGATGGGCTTGTCGCAATGCGGACAGCGGAAGGTGCTCATGTTTTCGACGACGCCTAGAACTTCCACGTTGACCTGACGAAACATCTCAATAGCTTTGCGGACGTCGGCTAGGGCGACGGTGGAGGGCGTGGTGACGACGACCGCGCCGGTGACGGCTACCGTTTGGATGAGCGTAAGCTGGACGTCGCCGGTACCGGGCGGGAGATCGATGATGAGGTAATCGAGCTCGCCCCACTCGACGCTGCGCAGGAATTGCGTGATGACGCTGTGGAGCATGGGGCCGCGCCAGACCATGGGCTTGTCGCCGGGGTTGAGCAGACCCATGGAGATCATTTTCATGCCGGCGACTTGCACGGGGATGATGCGTTTATCGGCGGTGGCCTGGGGCTCTTGGAGAGTGCCGAGCATGATGGGGACGTTGGGGCCGTAAACGTCGGCGTCCATGAGGCCGACTTTGTGGCCGAGCTTTACCAAGGCGAGGGCGAGATTGACGGCGACGGTGGTTTTGCCGACGCCGCCTTTGCCGCTGGCCACGGCTACGAGATTCTTTACGCCAGGGATTGGATGACGTTCGGGTTGCGGCATGGGAGCTGGGGGCATAGATCTAGTCTCCTCAGAAAGAAAAAGCAGATTCCTCGCTACGCTCGGAATGACAAGCTTCTCATTCGTAACTCAAAGTATTAAATCACCAATAAGCATTCGATAATTCAAAAACCGGTCATTCCGAGCGTAGCGAGGAATCTGCTTTTCTCGGATAGGTCGCGAACCATTCGGCTGCAAGATCCTCCCATGTCGGGTTGCGCGACTCGATCATGGCAATCTTCTTAGTGCGGGCCAGCGATTTGATCTGCTTTTCCCGGGCGATGGCTGCCTTCACGTCTCGATAGGTTTCGAAATAAACTAGACGATGGATCCGGTACCGGCTTGTGAATCCTGGAAAAGTGCCATCTCTGTGTTGCTTGACTCTTTCCAAGAGTCGATTGGTCATTCCAACGTACAGCGTTCGCGAACGGTTCGCCAGGATGTAAATATAGAACGTTCGCTCCATGTTCAAACCGCAAAAGCAGATTCCTCGCTACGCTCGGAATGACAATTCCTCAGATCCATAGCGACAATTCATGAGTGTTGTTTTTCATGCGTTGACGCCGTGGCATTTTTTGTATTTTTTGCCGGAGCCGCAGGGGCAAGGGTCGTTGCGGCCGACTTTGGCGCCGGCGCGGACGGGTTTGGGGGCTTCGGCTTGCGCGGGACCTGCTTGATATTGCAATTCTTTTTGCTGGCGCTGTTGTTTGCGCTCCATGTCGCGCGCGAAGTCGGGCAAGCGCTGAGGAGCAGGCTCCTCGGCGCGGGCTGCGGCGCTGGCGACGGCCGCGCGCGCGCCCCCGGAGCGTGAAGGCGGCGGTTGTTGGGGCCGGGGCTGTCCTGGTCCACCTTCGCTGGGCTGCTGGTTTTGTTGCATCTGGATGTGGAAGAGATAGCGGATGGTTTCGTTGTCGATGCGCGCCATCATGTCTTCAAAGAGGACGAAGGCTTCTTTTTTGAACTCGACGAGCGGATCTTTTTGGCCGTAGCCGCGGAGACCGATGCCTTCTTTCAAATGATCGAGCGAGAGCAGGTGGTCTTTCCACTGCGAATCGACGACATCGAGGATGATGCGGCGTTCGAGCCAGCGCATGAGGTCGGCGCTGAACTGTTTTTCCTTTTCCTCGTAGCGCTTGGTGACCGCGGCGACAGCGGCGTCGGCGAGCTCGTCGTGGCTGAGCGTGACGGGATCGGCGCCGGCGGCTTTGGCATCGACGCCAAACTGCGCATTGAATTCGGCTAGAAATTGCGTGGCGTTCCACTGGTCGGGATGCTTGTCGCGCGGACAAAACGTGTCGACGAGCTCGCGCGCCAGATCTTCGGCGATGCCCAGAACGTAGTCGCGCTGATCTTTTCCTTCGAGCGCGGAGCGGCGAATGCCGTAAATCGTTTCGCGCTGCTTGTTCATCACATCGTCGTATTCGAGAAGGTGTTTGCGGGCGTCAAAGTTTTGCGCTTCGACGGATTCCTGGGCCTTCTCGATGCGATTCGAGATCATTTTCGATTCGATGGGGACACCTTCGGTCATACCGAAGCGGTACATAAGCTGCTTGATGCGCTCGCCGCCGAAGATGCGCATGAGGTCGTCTTCGAGGGAGAGGAAAAAGCGCGAGGAACCAGGGTCGCCCTGGCGGCCGGCCCGTCCGCGCAACTGATTATCGATACGGCGAGCTTCGTGGCGTTCGGTGCCGAGAATATGAAGGCCGCCGAGAGCGACCACTTCATCGTGCTCGGCTTTGCACTGCTCGGCGAACTGCTCGTAAATCGGTTTCCACTGGTCCGCGGGAACTTGAAAAATTTTTCCTTCGTTCTGGAAAAGCACCATCTGCACGGCGGGCTGGGCATCGGCGTCGCCGTCCGCGGGGATCACGGCGGGAGCGGCGGCGTAGGGCATGGCCAGTTTGTTTTTCAGGCAATAATCGCGTGTCATCTGCTCGGGATTGCCGCCGAGAAGAATGTCCGTGCCGCGGCCGGCCATGTTGGTGGCGACGGTGACGGCGCCTTTGCGGCCGGCCTGCGCGACGATGCGCGATTCGCGCTCGTGCTGTTTGGCGTTGAGCACTTCGTGGGGGACGCCGGCCCTTCGCAGGATTTCGGCAATAGCTTCCGATTTTTCAATGGAGATGGTTCCAACGAGGACGGGCTGGCCGCGTTCGTTGTAGTGGCGAATGCCGTTGGCGAACGAATTGTCTTCCTGCATGATTCCGTTGACCACGGCTTCGAACTTTTCTTTTTCGGTGCGATAGACGACGTCGCGGTGCTCTTCGCGGATCAGTTTGCGGTTCGTGGGAATGACGACGACATCAAGACCGTAGATTTTGCGGAACTCCTCGGATTCCGTTTCCGCGGTGCCGGTCATGCCGGAAAGTTTTTTATACATGCGGAAATAGTTCTGGAAGGTAATGGTGGCGAGCGTCTGGTTTTCGCGCTCGATTTTGACGCCTTCCTTGGCTTCGACCGCTTGATGCAAGCCGTCCGACCAGCGGCGGCCGGGCATCTGGCGGCCCGTGAATTCATCGACGATGATGACTTCGCCGTCTTTCACGACGTAATCGACATCGTTCTTGTAGAGCGAATGCGCGCGCAAAGCTTGATAGACGTGGTGCATCAGCTCGATGTTCACGGGATCGGAAAGATTTTGAAGGCCGAGAAGGCGCTCGCACTTGCTGAAGCCTTCTTCGGTGAGCGTCGCGGTGCGGAGCTTCTCGTCGATCGAGTAGTCGATGTCTTGAATGAGCTTGGGAATAATTTTGTCGATACGGGCGTATTTGTCCGTGGATTCTTCCGACGGGCCGGAAATGATCAGCGGAGTACGCGCTTCGTCGATGAGGATGGAATCGACCTCATCCACGATGCAAAACTGGTGGCCGCGCTGCACGCATTGCGCGAGATCGTATTTCATGTTGTCGCGCAGGTAGTCGAAACCGAATTCGTTGTTCGTGCCGTAGGTGAGATCGGCGCCGTAAGCCGCTTGCCGCTGCGCGTCGTCCAAATCGTGCACGATCACGCCGATGGAAAGCCCGAGACCGTGATAAAGGGGGCTCATCCATTCGGCGTCGCGGCGCGCCAGGTAATCGTTCACGGTGACGAGATGCACGCCGCGGCCTGCTAAAGCATTCAGCGCGGCAGGCAAAGTGGCGACGAGCGTTTTGCCTTCGCCCGTTTTCATTTCAGCGATCTTGCCCTCGTGCAGCACCATTCCGCCGATCAACTGCACGTCAAAGTGCCGCATGTTCAGAAAGCGGCGGCCAGCTTCGCGCACCAGGGCAAACGCCGGAACGATCATGGGATTGAGCGCCTGCTTCAAGAGCTCTCTGTACGTGGTGTCGGCGGGATCGGCCTCCTTGAGCCGCTCGCGGACTTGCGCTCTAAGCTCGCCGAACTTCGATTTCAGCTCCGCGTCGCTCAGTGCCTTGACTTCGGCTTCGCGCTCATTGATGGCAACAACGAGCGGCTGCAATTTTTTGATGTCGCGCTCATGCTTGGTGCCGACAAAGAACGCAATTACATCGTCAATGAACTTGGTAACATCCATGTAAGGTTTCGCCGTCTCCTGGTGGTGCCGTGCGAGCATGACCGCACTGGCGGGTCTGCCGCAAACGATATAAACATTCTATTGTATCTGTTTGGATGCGCCAGCGCCAAAAACCGCGACACGGCAGGAGATGTGCTCTGACATGTGGCTGTGTCAGCTGGGTATCGAGGGCTCTGGGGGTAAGGC
Source organism: Candidatus Acidiferrum sp. (assembly GCA_049792735.1). GTDB lineage: Bacteria > Acidobacteriota > Terriglobia > Acidiferrales > UBA7541 > Acidiferrum. Next base: position 9,703 of record JBARBE010000094.1, on the reverse strand, counting down.
CTTGCTCTTGGCATCCGCGCCGGGGGACGATGCGGAACGATTATCGGCGAGAAGGCGGCGGTACTTGCTTCGCTCGTCTAGATTCATATCGACAATTTCAAAGGCCACGTCCTGTGCACGGTAGTCGCGCATCAGGGCCGTTGCCAGCACGTTGCGTAAACCGAGCTGGAGCTTGAGCTGCACATGGGTACCGGGAGCGAGGTGGCGGCTCACCGTAGCCAGGCCACCGGAAAGGCTAGCCGTCTTTATCTCGAGGCGGCAGGCCTCTTTGAGGTTGGTGCTCACGGCAGTCACCGTCTTGTGCAGACGCACCCGGGTATGGCGGCGCTGGCGGACGAACTTTGAGTTGGCAACGATTTCGAGGGGAGCCAAGGCCAAATCTTCACGGTCGATTCCACTTTTGGCGACAAATTGGCGCGCCCAGTCCGGGTCCAGCCCCATGAGCGCTTGCAGCGCGGCGATGCGAAGCTCTTGAGGATGGAGCCAACCGAACATCTTTTTGGCATCGACGATACGTTTCAGCGTGGCGATCGATTCGGGCGCGTGGATCCGGCCGAGCGCCTCGATGGCCTTGACTTGCAGATAGGGGCCGCCGCCGACAGGCAAGTCGCCATCGACAATAGTTAGCAGACGGCCCAGCGCTTCGCGGTCGGCGCTGACGCCAATTTCGTCGATGACCAACGGCATGATCAGCGGATCGACATGATCGAGCAGCTCGAGAAGGATTCGCGAGCGTCCCGGCGCGCCGCTTGCGGAAATTTGCCGTACGATGCGGTCCTGCGAACTCCTGGCAAAATCTTTCATTCTCGTGGGCAAGAACACTTCCACTGCCTCGGGATCCAGCTTGCTCAAGAGTCCGGCCATTTCGACGGCTTCCGCGATGGGGCCGCCTCTCAGGGTGCTGCGCAGATATTGCAAGCCTTCTTCGCCGAGATCGGCGGCGAGGTTCGATATATGTTCGGCATCTTCTCGAAGGCTGCAGCGGTTGAACCGCATAGAGAGCTGCTCCATCGCTGTTTGCGGGAGCATCTTCAAAACATTGGTCATGCCGGCGGCTGCTTGGCGCGCGCGCAAGGCTTCATCGACAAATTCAGGAACGCGCTCTTCGATGCCCATCTTCGGACGCAAAGTCCTGGCGATTCCCGGCCGTTGCGCTTCGACTCCGGAAATCAGATCGAGGGCCTGTTCCATCACCGGGAAGCACCGGCTGGTCGCGGCCTCCTGGCTAAGCCTCACGAATGCGGCGCTCACCAAAGTTTGCAGCTCGGTGTCCTGCTCGACGCTCAGCCGCAGGCCCAGATGACGAAGCGCTTCGCCGAGGAGCTTGGGATCGGCTTTGGAATACAGTTCGGCTAGCTCGGAAAGTCCGAGCGCCGTTTTCTTGCGCGCATCGGCCTCATCACTTTCCGCGCAGGACGCGTAGTTCTGCAGGATGCTGATGGCTTGCGCCACATCGCCGGTTTCGATCAAGTGAGCGACGTAGGACTGCACGTTTTTCGGAGGAATGCACCAGGCGTCTCCCGAGAGAAGCACGGCCTGCTTCCCGCTTTCCGGGACTGCGGCCCAGAATTGCCGGTCAAGAATCTCGCGGTGAGATTCGACCAGCATTCCGGCATCCGTCATCTTGTCTTCATGGGCGCCCAAAATTTTCCGGAGGTTTTCAATTTCCTGATTCATGCGGTCGAGCATCTGCCGCACGGCATTTACCTTGACCTCGCCGCTCTCGAAACGCTCCAGAGCAAAGCGGATCGCCAGATGCTCCGCCAGCTTCACCAAAACTGATTCATCCGGCTGGCCTTCGGGGGCTTGCGCCGCGAGTCCGGCGATGGCTCGCTTGAGCGTGTCCTGCGCGCTCCCGGGCAATTGAGACATCTGCTCCTGGAACACTCCAGCGGCAGCGGCGCCTCCTTGGCCTGCGCCGACGTTGCCGAAACTTGTCAGGGCACCGAGGATTCCGTAAATTTCGTCCTCGCTCGGTCCACTGCCCCGACCCGTTCCACGCCACGGTCCGGCGCCACTCCCGACACCACTTCCGAGTCCGGGGCCATTCCCGACTCCTCCGCCTGCTCCAACGCCAAAACCAGGTCCAAGGCCGCCTCCGGGAACACTGCCTGCTGCGCCCGTCGTCCCGCCACCTCCGGCTGCTGAAGAATACGGACCAGCCGCCAGGGAGCCTCCGATATTTGCTCCCGAAACACCCGCACCGCCGCCCCCTGACTCTGCAAACCCCGGTCCACCTGCGATTCCGCCGCCCCCGCTACCGGGCGCGCCGTCAGCGAGACCAGCGGGTGACTCTCCGGTCCCCGCGCCTTGTCCTACGGCCCCTGTGCCTCGCGAACCTTGCGCTGCAGCGATCAGTTCGAGCAGTTTCTGAGGATCATTGAGCCACTTTTTGAATTCGTTCTGGTCTTCGCCAAGTGATGCTGAGGCGAGTTGCGCGGCCACACTGGCGTCTTTTAGGCGCGAGTCCGTGGCGACGAAACAGACTTCGTTGAGGCGGATTCCTTGAGCGCCGGTAAGCGCGGCTTTCAACTGCCTCGCGAGTTCGATGGGTTTTGCCTTGCCGGTCGGGAACGCCCGGGCAAATCTGCCAATTTCCTCCTGAGTGACAGAGGGAAAAAACTGAATACTCGCCAGACCTGCGGCGGAAAGCAATTGCGCGAATTGCTTTTCGGCGGGAGCGCCTTCGAGGGGAACGCCATCCAGCAACAATTGGGAGCCGGTCGCGCCAAGCATCAGGCCGGCGTCCGTACCCGTGGGAATGGCGGTGCGCAGCTCGTTCCAGGCGATATCGAGCTGTTCGCTGGTACGGCTGTGCTCGAACCCGTACAAACGGGCAAACTTCAAGAGTATGTTGAGGCTTCTTACGAAGGCTCGTCCTGCTGTCGACTTAGAATCCGCTAACATTCTTCGTTACGTTAGTCCTTCAATGGGACTACCTGACTAGTACCGTAGGGTTATGGCTCGTTGGCGGCAATGGTACAGAGGTTCTATGTGCCCCTCATGGTAAGCCGTCGAGAGAACGGGTGCGAGACCTGCTCATCCGGACGGCTTTGCTCCGGACGAGTACAGGTGGAAAGGGGGGAGTTGCGCGCTTTTGCACGCCGTCAAATTCTTGCGTTAATTCTTGCTGTATGCCGCCACGCGGCCGCGCCGCTTGCTGCGATTGGTGACGGCCGCCACCTGCGGGAGCCCGCCAAGCTCCAATAGTTCTTTACGCAGCCTGGCGCGGTCTTCCAAGTCCATTTCGACAAACTCGAATGCCATCGCTTGTGGACGCGCGCCGCGCACGATGGCCTGCGCTTTGATGTTTCGCACCCCATGCGAAAATTTCAGAGAGAGAAGTGAACCCGGCGCCAAATGGCGTTCGCCGGAGCCGATTCCGCCGCCCAGGTTTAGTTCCGGGATCGACAGCCGGAAGTTTTCGCGCAGGTTCGTAGTTACTGCCATCATATTTTTAGAGAGCTTGAGGCGCGCGTATCTTCGCTGGCGCATCACTGAGGAATTAGGCTCTGGATCCGTCGGCTCCAGAGACAAATCCTTGCGATCGAGTCCGCTGGCATTGAGTTTTTCAAGGGCCATTGTGGGATCGAGTCGCGTCAGCGCTTGCGCTGCGGCGATTCGCAACTCAGCAGGGTAGACCCAGCGCCATACCTGCCGCGCATCCATGAGGTGCTGAAACGTGGGACTGGCAGCTGAAGCCCGCAAGCGGCCTAACGCTTCGACGGCTTTCAACCGGTGGAAAGGCGGAGTGTGATCGTTCTGCGCCAATTCCAGCAGCTTGGGGATGCATTCTGGCTGGCCGCTCATGCCCATTTCGTCCAGAGCCAACGGCCGGATAAGCGCGTCGAGAGAATCGTAAAGAGCGACAAGCAGTTTGGCGCGCTGTTCGGGCGGTGCCGAGGATAGCTGGCGCACGGCGCGGTCATGAGAGGAACGAGGCCATTGGCTCAGCCGCACAGGGAGAATTTTTTCAACGGCGTCCGGCGCAAAATGGCTGAGCAGGCCGATAGTCTCTGCAGCTTCGTTCGCGGGGGCGGTTTGCAGAATCTCGAGAAGCCGCTGCGTAGAATCCTCGCCGAGCCCTCGAACGATTTGGCCCAGGACTTCACAATCTTCGCGGAACCCGCAATGGCCAAAACGGCTGGTCACGTAATGGAGCGTCGCCTTGGGCATCAGTCCTAAAATTTCCATCATTCCGTCGGCAATGTGCCCGCCGCGCAGGGCTTCTTCGATGAATTCCGGCAAGCGTTCTTCGGCGCCGATGCGCGGACGAAGGCTCTGCGTCGACCCCGGGCGTTGCTGCTCAATATTATCTAGAGAAGAAAGCGCCTGCTGCATAGCGGGGTAGCAACGCTTGGAAGCAGCTTCCTGGCTCATGCGGACGAACGCGGCGCTGATCAAAGTTTGCAACTCGGGCTCGCGCTCCAGGGCCAGCTGATTCCCCAGGCGGCGGATGGACTCCATGAGCGCGCTGCCGTCGCCGCTTCCATACAACTCGGCTAAATCGGAGAGCCCAATCGCGGTGGTACGGCGCGCTTCTGGTGCTTCCAGCGAGATACACGCGGCATACTTCATCAGAATTTCGTTTACTGTCTTGAGTTCGCCGCGGCGCAACATTTCCTCGAGGAAAGCTCGCACGTTGCGAGGAGGCACACACCAGGCCTCATCCGAAGTGAGCACTTCCTTCTTGTTCTCTTCCGGCACTTGCTCCCAAAATTCTTGATCGAGCAGCTCCGTATAGGTCTGCACCGAAAGCCCGGCCTGGGCCATCATTTCTTCTTGCGAACCGAGAATCTTGCGCAGCGCTTCAATCTCGGAGTTCATGCGATCCAGCAATTGCTTGACGGCGTTGACCCGCAGCTCGCCCCTTTCGTAGCTGTCCAGCGCAAATCGAATGGCCACGTGCTCAGCCAGCTTTAACAACATCGGCTTGTCGGCTTTTTCGTTGGGTGCCTGCGCCGCTAATCCTGCCAGCGCTTGCTGCAAGGTGTATTGGGCGCGCACCGGCATCGCGCTCAGGCGCGACTGAAAGGTCGGAACGTCCATCTTCGCTTCCGGGTCTTTGCGGGATTTGCCGAGCTGCGCAAAAAGCCCCAACATGGCTCGGACATCGTCTTCCGCGACGTTGAACCCGCTCCCACCGCCAACGCCAGGTATCGAGCCGGGTGCGCCCGGCAATGCGCCGCCTCCACCGAGCGTGGAACCGCGGAGCAACGCCGACGCGGTTAGCCATTTTCCGGGTGTAGTTTCTCCCGCTCCGCCCGCGCCTCCACCACCGACTCCGGCACCTCCGCCGCCAGGGCCACCTGGGCCGCCGACTCCTCCGCCGCCTGCCACGCCTCCAGCACCACCACCAGGGCCACCCGGACCGCCGGCTCCTGGGCCACCACCCAGGCCTGCCCCACCTCCGGGCCCGCCAGGGCCGCCGACCCCACCGCCAGCTCCGGCACCGGAACCGCCAGCACCTCCGAATCCCGGACCCCCTCCGGAGCCGCTACCGGGTCCACCACCCGTGGCGTTGCCGGTTCCTAGACCGCCCCCCGAACCGGAACCTCCTCCACTGCCTTCCCAGAGGCTGCCGCCTTGACTCGCCGCACCTGTCGCTCCGCCGCCGGAGCCGACTCCTCCAGCGCCCGTGCCGCCCCCACCGGGAACTCCGCCGTGGCCACCGCCACCGGGGCCGAAACCCGGGCCGGTTCCCCCTCCGCCCCCACCGCTAGCACCGCGCGAACTTTCCGCCGCGAGAATCATCTGGAGAAGTTTGTTGGGGTCTTCGAAGAAATCCTTGAACTTGTCGCCTTGCGCACCGAGAGCCTTAGCGGTAAGTTGCGCGGCGACTTTAATTCCGGCGATGGAAGAATCTTCCGCAACGTATCGGATTTCGTTGACCTTGATGCTCGTTTCGCCGGCAAGCGCGGATTTCAATTGTTCCGCCAGAGAGGCTGGCTTGGCGTTGCCGCTGGGAAATGCGCGCACAAATCGGGCGAACTGAGGTTGCGTCAAATTGGGTGAGAAGTGGATGCTGGCGATGCCGGAACCGGTCAAGAGTTGCGCGAAACTCTTTTCACCGGCCGATGCTCCAAGCGGCACACCATCCAGCAAGATTTGGTTCCCCGAGGCACCGAGCAGGAGGCCGCTGCCAACGCTCTCATCGAGCGCACTTCGAAGCTCTTTCCACGCGGTCTCAAACTGCGCCGCCGTTCGCACGTGCCCAAATTCGTAGAGCCGTGCGAATTTCAACAAAATGTTGAGGCTGCGGACAAAAGCCCGCGCGCCCCCGCGTGATTCGGGACTCATTTCATCCGGCGAGGAAGCCGGTCCTCCCCATGCTTCCTACTACAGTAGAGGCCTCGCGCGCTAGAGACAAGCTTTGCGGCATTCATTGTAACCTTATCAATAACGGAGTGTTGGCGAGAAGGGCACGAAATTTGTTGGTTTGCTTCGCTGGAATGGTTGCGTCTTACGCCCATTCCGGAATACCCTGTCTTGCCGGGTATTGACGCTCGCTCTAAAATACCCGAGAAACGCGTTCTTCGCGCTGCCGCCACCACACGCGTGGCGTTTTTGAGTGCGGATTCGGCAACAACTAAAAGCAGTACAAATCAACATGTCGGACCAGTCCCCACCTGACCGCTATAAGGCAGAAATGCCGCAGATACCCGGAGTCTCCGCGACGGGCGCGCGCGGCTCTGCTCTCAAAAATCCGACTTTGCGGTTGGTTGGCGGCCTCCTCGCAGTACTGTTGGTCGTTTTTTTTGGGGCGCGTTGGATGCTGCGCCCGCGGCATACGGAACCACCACCGGCGGAACCGCCCCCCCAGATTGATGTTCCGGAACCCGCGCCTGATCCGAAGGCGGCAATGCCGCACGCTACCGAGCAAAACCCCGACATCGCGACCGTATCTGAAATGGCGGAGCCATGGTCATCGAAACAGTTCTTCATACGGAATGGTCTCACCGGAGAAAACGTCCCGGCCCTGCTGATTCGCTTGCCCGCAAGCTCTGCATCGCAGCCGAACGGCTATTGGGCGCTTTCGCTGAATGCTCCTTATGGTGACTGCCAGCTCGAATACGTAAAAGAGCTTGCCAAACTGAAGAACGATTACGACTTCAAGGCCGCTAGACATCCGATGGTTGGCAACCCCTGCAGCCGCACCGTGTACGATCCTCTGAAACTAACCAATTTGCCTGGCGATGTCTGGGTGCGTGGCGCTATTGTTCAAGGTTCGGACCTCAGGCCGCCGCTTGGCATTGAACTGAACATTCAGGGAAAGAATATCCAAGCCATTCGCATGGAGTAGCCAGCTCGCATCTCTTCAAAGAAATCCCTGCGCGTTTTTCCCCGGCTGTTTTTTCCTTCATCTTCCTTGACAAGCATGCCTTCGCCAGATAAAGGTCATCTCCACCATGGAGAAAACATCAATGCCCACAAACCTTGTCACGAACCGCCGTCGCTTCTTGCAGAGCGCCGCGGCAGTTTCATCGCTCGCACTCGCGCCAGGACTGGAGGTTGCCGCAAGCTCATCCCAACACCCTCCTGCAGCCGATTTTTCCGGTTTGAAGCCCCTCGGTGCTCGTCTGAAACCCATCACTGCGGAGGAATTTCAGGCGCGAATGGAATACGCGCAAAAGCTCATGAACGAGCTGAAGCCCGGCTTTGATGCGCTCTTTTTCGCTCCGGGAACTTCTCTTTACTATTTCACCGGCATCCACTGGGGCTTGAGCGAACGGCTCGCCGGAATGGTTCTCCCGCGCTCTGGCAAACCTGTCGCTTTTTGTCCTGGATTCGAAGAAGGGCGCTTTCGCGAGCAGTTGCGTTTTCCGATAGAAGTTCGCGTCTGGCAGGAAGACGAGAGTCCCACGCAACTCGCCGCGAACGCGCTCGCCGATCAAGGCATCCACACCGGCCGGCTCGGTGTCGAAGAAACGGCCTATTTCACCTATTACGATCATTTGCGCGCGGCCGCTCCCGGCTTCGAATACGTCTCCGCCGATCCCGTCACGATAGCCTGCCGCGGCCGCAAATCAGCGCACGAACTTGAGTTGATGCGACTCGCTTGCGAAGCCACCTTCGAGGTTTATAAACCGGTCTTTGCCGCATTGCACGAAGGCATTTCGCAAGACGATATCGCTCATCTGGTCGAGGCGGGCTTCGCGAAGATGGGCTTGCGCGGAGGCGCGCTGGTTCTTCTCGGACCATCCGCGGCCCTTCCGCATGGCACTGTCCATCCGCAAACACTCAAGGAAGGTGACGTTGTTTTGATTGATGGTGGCTGCTCCGTCGACGGATATCAGTCGGACGTCACCCGCATGACCGTTTTCGGCAAGCCTTCGGAGAAGATCGCGAAGGCGTATGAATACGTTCGAGGAGCTCAGGACGCCGCGTTGGACGCGGCGCGCGCAGGCCGGCTCTCCGGCACTGTGGATGACGCTGCTCGCGCTGTTATCGTCAATGCCGGCTACGGCCCCGGCTACAAATATTTCACACACCGCCTGGGGCACGGAATCGGCCTCGACGGCCACGAGCATCCCTATCTCGTGAAGGGCAGCAAAACAAACCTCGAAGCCAACATGACTTTTTCTAACGAGCCGGGCATTTACGTTCGCGGCGAGTTCGGCATGCGCTGCGAAGACGACATGGTCATCATGCCCGACGGCCCGGCACAACTCCTGACCCCGCATTTCGCGGTGTCGCTCGAAAAGCCGATGGGCTGAACTCAGCCCGTGAAAATCGCGTTGCAAAATTGAACGATTCTTTGTTCCGCCCAGAATCGCTCCGCGCCGCTGCGATTCGAAATGAAGCCGCAATGCCCGCCGTGCTCCGGCGCGACAAATCTTATCGCCGGATTTTGAGCAGGGTTAGCGCGGAGAAATAACTCGCAGGGAACAAACGGATCGTCCTGCGCAGTAATCATCAGCGTGGGGACTCGGACCTGCGAAACAAGCTTCTTCGCTCCCACCGCGTCGTAATAATCCTGCGCGTCCCGGTAGCCAAATTGCGGCGCCGTAATCTTGTCGTCAAATTCCCGAACCGAACGAACCGGTCCGAGTCCATCCAGCCGGTAACGCTCGGGAAAGAGCTTCGCCTTCCTTGCGTAGCGCGACATCAAGCCCTTCACAAAATGCCGTTGGTAAAAATAATTTTCGCGGCGCTCCAGCGCGTCGGCGCAAGCCCCAAGATCCATCGCCGGACAGACAACACAGACTGCGCGTAACGCTTGCGGGGCCGCGTCTCCATACTCGCCGGCCATTTTCGTGACAAGATTGCCACCCATCGAATAGCCGACGAAGAAAATCTGCTTGAATCCATCGTCGCTTGACAGCTCTTCCAGCACCGCCCGGTAATCGCCGCTCATCCCGGAATTGTAGAGCGTCGGCGTCAGCGCTTCCGTCCCCCCGCAATTCCGCTGATTCAGCCGTACGGCGTGAAAACCAAGCCGGAGCGCCTTTTCTGCAATCCCGCGTACATAATTCGATTCGCTCGAACCCTCCAGCCCGTGCAAAATCACGATCACCGGAACATCCCGGCGTTTCCCCGTCTGCCAGTGGCATCGACCCACAATCCGCGACTCCGGATCGACCTGAAATAATCGGTCTTCCGCGGATGGCAGCTCAAACTGCCGGTGTGCAAAGGCCGCTGCTATCGTCATCGCGTGCCCGCTCTTCAGCAGCCAATGCGGCTCAAATTTCTCCTTCTCCCA
>JBARBE010000093.1:0-9493 GCA_049792735.1 Candidatus Acidiferrum sp. | reverse complement strand
ACGGTTTGCATCAAATTTATCCGTACCTGACGACCATCGGAGAAGTGTTTCATCCGGACCCGAGCGTTACCTCGTTTTTTGCCGGAGGACAAAAACGGTTCGATGGCATCGACTCCGGCGTGAGCACACTGTTCGATTATCCGATGTTCTTTGCGCTGAGAGATGTACTGCTACGGAACGCATCGGCGGGCCGCATCGCCGATATCTTGCGAAGCGATTGGCTGTACCCACATCCTGAAACGCTGGTGACCTTTTTCGGGAATCATGATGTGCCGCGTTTTGCGAGCGCGGAAGGGAGTTCGCTTGCAAAACTCAAGCTGGCGTATGGATTGATACTGACTTTGCGCGGGATCCCGGAGCTTTATTACGGCGACGAAATCGGAATGACCGGCGGCGGAGATCCGGATAACCGGCACGATTTTCCTGGCGGCTGGCCGGGCGATCCTAAGAATGCTTTCACCGCAGAGGGACGCACGGCGGAGCAGCAAACGCTCTTCAACTATGTGCAAACGCTGCTGCGATTGCGGCGCGAGCATCCCGCTTTGCAGAGCGGCAGATTGTGGCACCTTGCTTCGGATCAAACTTCCTATGTTTTTCTGCGCGAGATGGAAGAAGAGCGTGTGCTTGTGGCGTTTAACAATTCGGACAAGCCACGCGAGATGAAAATTCCCCTTAGAGACACTCCGGCACAAGGGGCAGCCGGATTTACGCCGCTTCTTGGAGAGGCGAAAGCAGAAGCATTCGGCGGCGAAGCGCGGCTTAGCATGCCCGCGCAATCCATCTCCATTTTCCTGGTCGATTGAAAAATCAGAAGTTCAAGTGAACGTTCCAGTTTCTGAGCGCGTCGGGCACCGTGAGCGCGATGCAGTGCGCTTGTGGGTCGAAGTGCCAGTCGTGAGTCGCTTGATCTCCGATGCGGATTTCTTTCGGCTCGGCTGTGGCGCCATAAATTTCCAGTTGCGCGCTGTTCCACCACGGCTTGTAGCCATTTTTCTCGATGACACTCGAAACGGTCATGTCATGCGGAGTGATGCCACAAGTGAAATTCACGCGGAGAAAGCTTCCCTTTTGATAGGCGAAGGTGTGCCCGTCATCCTGATAGAGCGTTCCGTGGCAGTCGTCGCCCATGTAGAGGCGCAATTCGAGGGGGCCGTCGGGTTTTTCGTTCGTGCTTTGTACCACGGGCTGCATGGGAATGATCGCGCCGGCGCGGACGTATAAAGGCGTTTCCTCGAGAGTTGGATGTAATGAAATTTGATCCTTGCTTGTGTGGATGTCGGCGGTCCAGAAATCGTACCAATCGCCGGGCGGCAAATGGACGTCTTCCGCATCCTTTTTTTCGGTGATCACCGGAGCGACGAAGAGATCTCTGCCGAAAAGAAATTCGTGATCTTCGCTGTAGGAAGCCTCATCTGCGGGGTACTCGAGAAAGACAGGCTCCATCAGTGGCACGCCGGTGCGCGAAGTTTCTTCCATTGATGTGTAAATGTACGGCAGCAGTTTGTAGCGCAGCTCGATGTAGCGCTTGCGGATGGCTTCCTGCTCGGGGCCGTTCGCCCATGGCTCGTGAGGCTGTGTGCCTTTCGCGGCGTGATCGCGATAGATCGGATAGAAAACGCCGAGCTCGTACCAGCGGGTCAGTAGATCGACAGGAGGAGAGCCCGCAAAGCCGCCGACATCGGCGCCAACGAGGGCGTAACCCGAAATTCCCAGGCTCATGATTTGAGGAACGCTCATGCCGATGTGATTCCATGTGGCACTGTTGTCGCCGGTCCAGGTGGCGGCGTAGCGTTCGGTGCCTGCATAGGCCGCGCGCGTTAGAACGAAGGGCCGCTCGTCGGGGCGCAATTTAAGAAGGCCGTCGTGCGTGGCGCGGGCGTTTTCCATGCCGTAGACGTTGTGAATGGCGCGATGGTCGAGCGTGGTGCCGTCGTCTAGGCGATGGACGACGTCAAGCGGCATTGTCTTTGTGGGAGTTTCGAACACGGATGGTTCGTTCATATCGTTCCAGAAACCGGCGACACCCATATCCACGAAAGTTTTGTAAAGGCCGCCCCACCAATCGCGCACGCGGGTCAGCGTGAAATCCGGGAAAACACTGTCGCCTGGCCACACTTTGCCGACATAGACGGAACCGTCCGGATTTTTGACGAAGACATCCTGCTTCATGCCGGAGTCGTACGGAATGTAGCCGTGGTTGGGATCTTTTTTGATGTGAAGGTCGGTGATAAGAACCGTGCGCAGGCCTTGTGCGCGAAAATCCGCGATCATTTTTTCGAAGGTCGGAAAATATTCGCGGTTGATGGTGAAGGGCGCGTAACCCTGCTGGTAGTCGATATCCAAATAAATGGCGTCGGCGGGAATTTTTTTCTCGCGGAGCGTCTGGACGATCTTGCGGGCTTCTGCTTCGGGATAGTAACTGTAGCGGCTCTGCTGATAGCCGAGCGACCAGAGCGGAGGAAGAGGCGTGCGGCCGACGAGCGCGGTGTATTCCTCGACGATCTTCTTGGGCTCGGGGCCGGCGATGAAGTAATAGTTCAGCTCGCCACCTTCGGCGCCGAACGAAAAATAATCGCGGGATTCTTTTCCGAAGTCGAAGCTGCTGCGATAGCCGTTGTCGAAGAAAACGCCATAGGCCGTGCCTTTGCGAAGGCCGATGAAGAAAGGAATCGTCTTATAGAGAGGATCGTCGGATTCCTGCCAGCCGAAAAAGTCGGTGTTCCACATGGTGTACGCGTGATCGCGGCGGTTCATGGGGCCGGGCTTGTCGCCGAGACCGAAATAGTCTTCATCCAAGGGCATGTGCTTCCAGACGTGGACGTAACTGCCATTCCACGCCATGGGCAGGGCCGGCTCATCGGCGAGGAGGACATTTCCAGCTGCATCTGCGAACGTGATGAGGAGAGGAGATTTTTTGACGATGACGACGACGCGGCCCGCGGTCATGCGCAGTTCGGTCTTGCTGCCTTCGATTTTGATGGGCGGGGGATCGGGAGACTCGATTACGGCCCAGGAAAAATCTTTCGGGAAAGTGCCTTGCGGAGCGAGGCGAACTCGGATCACGCCATCGTTAAAAGCGTTGATGCGCAGCTTCGCGCCGCCGGCCGTCAGTTCGACTCCATCCTTAAGTTTCTCTACACGCTGGACGTTGCCGATGTGCTGCCAGCCCGTCGCGGCTGCGCTGCTGATGTGGAGCGCCCAGAAAAGCAGGGTAATTCCGGTCCATCTGGCAAGGCGTGACATGCTGACCCTCACTGTGCGGCGTTGGCGGAAGTATTATCTCTCGGAATGCCGCTTGGCGCGCTGACAGCATGAATTTCGAAGAGCGCTATGCGGCGAGCCACTGCTCGAAAAAGTAGGAGGCTTTAGCGCCCTCGATGCGGCGGCGCACGGCGTCCATGACTCTGCATTTTGCCGCAGCATTGTTGCCGTAAAATGCCAGCCAATACGGGAGGTGCACTTCGCCGGGCATTTGGGTGATCTCTACTTTTAGCGCGCGCAATTTGAAGAAGCCTTGCTGGAAGAGCACGCGAAGAACTTTCATTCTGAGGAGCTCTTCCGCGGCTTCCGGCTGCAAGCCCGGCAGCAGCAGATTGCGGGTCTCAATGGTCTGGAGTTCGTTTTCTCGCGGCGCGTGGGGAAACTCGAAGAGATCGAGCGCGCCATGTACCGCGTCGAGAGCAAAAATGCGCGTGTTCATAGCGCCTACCACTTCGTAGCGGACTTGATACACCCAGAAAGGAACGTAGGCGTCCGCGATTCGCTGTAGAGGGCCATTTCGAACTCGCCAGTAAGCCGAGCTAAAAACACCCGAGTTGAAAACGCGCAGGGCTTCTTCCCTGGTTACGTTGGGCTTAAGGACCTTGATGGCGGAGGTTTTCATTTGTTTCCTGTGCGCAGCAGCCGCTTAGCGGAAGTAGATCCACAAGCCGATGACCGTGCCGAGCAACAAGAGGCTGAAGACGATGTTGATGGCGCGTTCGGTGGGCGTTTCGTGCGCGGGCTTGCGCTGGCGCGGATCCACCACAGTGGTTTCGATTTTGTCGTCGACAGTGGCAAAGGTCAATCCGGCTAGCTGTTTGCGGTCCGGAGCTTTGGTCATCAGGCTGACAAGGACAAGGACGGCCGAGCAGACGACGAACATGAAAATCGCGTAATGCAAGAAGTTCATGTCCACAAGCCAGCGAATGGCGGGCGATTGGAAGTGTGCACCGCCGGCTTGATCCGCAAGCTCCAAGACGAATCGCGTGGCGCCCAAAACGAAGCCGGTCAGCAGCGACGTGATAGCTCCGGAGCCGTTCAGGCGCGGCCACAGGATTCCGAGAACGAAACAGGCCGAGATTGGCGGGCTGATATAAGCCTGGACGCTTTGCAAATAAATGTAGAGCTGGCTGCTGATGTAGTGAATGAATGGAACCCAAAGCAAGCCCAGCAGCACCATCATGCCAGTGGCAATGCGTCCGAAATTAACAAGTTGCCTCTCCGATGCCTGCGGGCGAATCTTTTTGTAGAAATCCAAAGTCACCAAAGTGGATGTGGAATTGAACACCGAACTCATCGCGCCCATCACTGCGGCGAGCAAGGCTGCCATCACGAGACCAACGAGGCCCGTAGGCAGCAAGTTCAGGATGAGGGTGGGATACGCGTAATCGGGCTTCTTTACCTGCTCGGGGAAAAGCGCGAACGCGATGATGCCGGGCAATACCAGGATGAACACCGGCAAGATTTTCAGGAAGCCGGCGAAGATGGTTCCTAGTTTGGCGTGGCCTTCGTCGCGAGCGGAAAGGACGCGTTGCACGATGACCTGGTCGGTGCACCAATACCAGATGCCGAGAATTGGCGCTCCAAAAAAGATTCCTGTCCACGGAAATTGCGAATCGGACGCGGGCTTGATCATGTGGAAGTAACTCGCGGGCACCATGGTCCGCAAGTGTTCAAATCCGCCGACGCGATGAAGACCAATGACCGTCAGAGCAACGGCGCCGGTAATCAAAATCAAGGTCTGCACGGTGTCGGTGTAGATGACCGCGGATAATCCGCCTGCTATGGTGTAAATTCCGACGGCGATGACGAGTACAACTGCCGTTTTCCAGAGTGACCAGCCGGCCACTCTTTCCAGAACAACACTCGCGGCATAAAGCTGGACGGAGATTTTTGTAAAGATGTAGGCGATGATCGAAATCGCCGCGAGGTAGACGGCGCAATTGCGATTGAATCGCCGTTCGAGAAATTCCGGCATGGTAAAGACGTTTGATCGCAAGTAAAAGGGAACGAAGACCCAGCCGAGGACGAGCAAAATCAGGCAAGCGAGCCATTCGAAGTGGCCCACGGCCATTCCGGAGGAAGCACCCGTGCCAGACAGACCGATGAAGTGTTCTGTCGAGATGTTGGATACGAATAGCGACGCGCCGATGAAAAACCAGCCAATGTCGCGTCCGGCGAGGAAATAGTCCTCGGAAGTTCGCTCTCTTTTCGAGAAATACAGGCCGATGCCGAAGACAATCGCAAAGTAAATCCCGATGATGACGAGATCCAAGGTGGCAATGCTCTTGTGTGCAACCGCGACTTCTGCTGCAAACAGCATTCATTCCTCCTTGGTTGCCACCGGCGTTGACCGCGCGGTCATTGGCGCCCAGCTAAGCTCGCTTTTGAGAGAGTGCCGAGCGCAGCCGCCCCTGTTTTGCGGAAATGCGCCTGCTACGATGAAAATGACAGCATCTGTGTATCAGAATTCTGGCTGCGGAGTCTATAACAGGGCACGTTCCGGCTCAATGGGCGATTGGCGGCGCGGCAAGTTCGCGAAACAGCCGTCGCCGTGGTTCGTATCTAGTGTCAGTGTGGGCGCTGGCATATTGTCCAGTGATGGCCCCATCATAAGACGTGGCTATCGTCGCACTGCAAAACGTCAGTAAAGACTATTTGGCGGACGGCCAACGGGTGCGCGCGCTGGATGACGTCTCGCTGGAGATAAATCGCGGAGAATTTGTTGCGCTTGTTGGGCGGAGCGGCTGCGGCAAATCGACGCTCCTCAATCTCGCCGGGGCGATGGATTTTCCGACAACTGGCCGCGTGTTGCTCAACGGCGCCGAAACTTCCCGGCTTAGTGATGCGGGACTGACCCAGCTTCGGCGCGAAAAAGTCGGCTTCATCTTTCAATCGTTTCAGCTGCTTCATACGCTTACCGTTTTTGAAAATGTCGAGCTGCCGCTGCTGCTTGCCGGAAAGCCGAATGCGCGGGCCGCCGCGCGCGAGAGGCTCGGCTGGGTGGAACTCGATGGGTTGGGTGACCGCTATCCGCACCAACTCTCGGGCGGACAGATGCAGCGGGTGGGCATCGCTCGTGCGCTCGTTCAGTCGCCTGCTGTTCTTCTTGCCGATGAGCCGACGGGCAACCTCGACACGGCGACCGGCAACGTCATTCTCGGACTGCTCAAGCGGCTGACAAGCGAGCTGAATACAGCCACGGTCATGGCCACGCATAGCGCGGAAGCCGCGGCGCTCGCCGACGCTGTTGTGCGCCTACGCGATGGAAAAATAGAAGAGGTCACCCGGCGCTGACATGGGACGTCTGTTTCTTTTTTATCGTTTAATGCTTCGGCCTCTGCTGCAGGAGCCGGTGCGTGCGGCCCTTACCATTCTTGCGGTAACGCTGGGCGTCGCCGTGGTCCTGGCGATAGATCTCGCGGGAGCCGCGGCAACGGGATCCTTTCGGGCGTCGATCGAAACCCTGACAGGCGATAACGATCTGGAGATCGTGGCAACCGGCGGAGTGCCGGAGTCGGTTGTTGGTACGCTTGCGACACTTCCTTATTCCATTCGGATTTCACCACGTATCGAAGATTCGGCTGTGATTGTAGCGACTAAGCAAACTCTTCCGCTTATTGGCCTCGATCTCGTTGCGGAAGACGGTTCCACGTGGAACGGAATGACGTCGGAATCCAAATTGAGTGAGAGACTTGCACCCTCCGAAGATTTGATTCGGAACTTGCTAAACCCTGACAGCATTTGGGTCGGCGCAAGTCTTGGAAAAAAACCGGGCGACCGACTTCGACTGCTGATCAACGATAGTGTCCGCGAATTCACAGTTCGCGGCGTTTATCCGGACTCGAATGGCAACGAATCCGCCATCGTTATGGATCTCGCAGCGGCGCAGCGCGCGCTGAACCGCTGCGGGCGCGTCGACCGCATCCTCCTGAAAGTTCCAGAGACACCGAGTCTTGAGGAGTGGCAAGAACGTCTACGCGCGGTCCTGCCGGTGGGCGTCGAAATTCGTCCGCAGGGAACGGGCACCAACGAAAATCGGCGAATGCTTGCGGCTTTCCGATGGAATCTGCAGCTGCTTAGTTATATCGCCCTGATTGTCGGCGCATTTCTCATCTACAACACGATCTCGGTATCTGTTGTTCGACGCCGCCCTGAGACGGGAATTGTGCGTGCGCTCGGTGCGAGCCAGGGCACCGTGTTCGCGGGTTTTCTCGGCGAAGCGGCCTTTTTCGGATTGGCGGGAGCCGCGCTTGGCCTCCCCGTCGGCCGGTTGATGGCGTCGGGAGCCGTCAAACTGATGTCTGCGACGGTGGAATCTCTCTACGTAAGCAGCCGCCCAGGAGCGATCGAATTAACGCCAGGGTCCGTCCTGCTTGCATTTGTTATCGGCGTTGGCGTCGCCATTCTCTCCGCGTACTCGCCCGCCCGCGAAGCCTCGCTCGTCTCGCCCGTGGAAGCCATGGCGCGCGGCAGGCGCGAATACACTGCACGCGTGCATAAATCGCGGGATTTCTGGATCGCGATCGTCCTCGCCATCGCTGGCGCCGCCGCAGCACGCGTTCCGGCAATAGAAGGCAAGCCGTTTTTCGGCTATCTCGCCGCCATCTTACTCGTCGCCTCATCCGCACTGGCCATTCCCGCTTTCGCTGATGGCATCATCCGCCACTCTTCGCGCTGGCTTGGAAAAATTCTGGGGGTCGAAGCACTACTGGCTTCGCAAAGCCTTTCCGCTTCACTTCGCCGCACATCCGTGCTTGTGGGCGCTCTCTCCACCGCCATCGCCATGATGGTTTCCGTCGGCATCATGGTGGGTAGTTTTCGCGAAACCGTTCGTCTCTGGATGAACGACCGCCTTCCCGCTGATCTTTACCTGCGCCCTGCCGGCGAACCTGCGCCCGACCGGCACCCCACAATTTCTCTGGAGTTGGCGGATAAGATTAGCGGGTTGCCGGGAGTCGCAGGCGTTGACCGCTTGCGTGCTTACGAAATCAGCTACGACGGATTGCCAGCGACGTTAGCGGCCGTGGATTTGAGCGCGCAGCGTTCGGATCAACACTCGAACTTTTTCTCCGGAAGGCCCACCGAAGTAGTGCTCTCGGAGATTCGCGGTTCGAACGATGTGCTCGCGAGTGAGCCGTTCGCCTATAAGCATCATCTGCGCGCAGGTGACACCATCACGCTTCCTCTCGGCCCGGCCCGGCCATCTTTCCGAATCGCGGATGTCTACTACGATTACGGCAGCGAGAGCGGCACGATTTTGATGGACCGCCAAACGCTGTTGCGGTATCTTCCGGACCCCACTCCTTCGAACCTCGCGGTGTATCTCGCTCCCAATGCATCGGCCGAGGCGGTACGCGAAGAGATCGTCCAGGCATCTGCCGGCCATCGAGTGCTCATCGCTTCGAACCGCGATTTGCGTACGGAAGCGATCCGGATCTTCGACCGCACTTTCGCCATCACGTACGCGCTCGAAGCCGTTGCCGTGATCGTCGCGGTGATGGGCATCGCCGGCGCGCTGCTCGCCTTGGTGATTGACCGCCGCCGCGAGCTCGGATTGCTGCGATTTCTCGGCGCGGCAACCGGGCAAGTGCGCAAACAAATTCTTGTCGAGGCCGGTCTGCTCGGCCTGCTTTCGAATTTCGTGGGGCTCGCTTTGGGATTCGCGCTTTCGCTCGTCCTCATCTATGTCATCAACAAGCAATCGTTTGGATGGACGATACGATTCCATTGGCCCGTCGCTGTTTTGCTCGGCGCCCTTAGCGTCGTTTACGTCGCCACGGTGCTGGCAGGTTTGTATCCCGCCGAAGTTGCCGTGCGCCTCAATCCGCTCGAGGCCGTCCATGAAGAATAAGCTGGCTGCGATAGCCGCCGCTTTATTAATTCTGAACCCGCTTGCTGCACAATACCGCACCGCGGTACCGGGATATCATTTTGAATTCCCGCGAGATTATTTTAATCACCCCGATTTTCAAACGGAGTGGTGGTATTACACCGGCAATCTGAAATCCACGAGCGGCCATCGCTATGGATTCGAACTGACATTTTTCCGGCAAGCCATCAGCCGCGATCCGGATCAATCAGCAACTTGGGATCTGAAAGATCTTTACCTGGCGCACATTGCGCTCAGCGATCTCGACGGCCAGCATTTCTACCACGCCGAAAGAATCAACCGCGCCGGGCCGGGAATTGCCGGCGTGAGTGAATTAGACCGCCGTATCTGGAATGGCAA
>JBARBE010000092.1:0-3056 GCA_049792735.1 Candidatus Acidiferrum sp. | reverse complement strand
CGGAGACCGGGCAAGTGGATGTGTATTCGGTGCATACGGTCGTGGAAGAAGTGACCGACCCGAAGAAAGAAGTGAGCCTGGCGGAGGCGAAGAAGAAGAATCCGTCGGCGGAAATCGGGACAGAGATTATCGGGCCGAAGTCGACGGAAGCGTTCGGGCGAATTACGGCGCAGACGTTCAAGCAGGTGATTCTGCAGAAGGTACGCGAGGCGGAGCGCGACACGATCTACAACGAGTACCACACGCGCGTGGGGGAATTGGTAACGGTGATTGTGAAGCGCGCGGAAGGGCCGGACCTGATTGTGGATATGGGGCGGACGGAAGCGCGGCTGCCGAAGAGGGAACAATCGAAGCTGGAAACGTACAACATCGGAGAGCGGCTGCGCGTGGTGATCAAGATGGTGGACCGCGCGGCGAAAGGGCCGCAGGTGATTGTGTCTCGGGCGGACGCGAGTTTGGTGCAGAGATTGTTCGAGATGGAAGTGCCGGAAATTTATGACGGGACGGTGCAGATTCGCTTTGCGGCGCGCGAAGCGGGCGAGCGGACGAAAGTAGCGGTGGCTAGCCGGGATAAGGATGTCGATCCGGTGGGCGCGTGCGTGGGGATGAAGGGGATGCGAGTGCAGTCGATCATTCGCGAACTGCGCGGAGAGAAGATCGACATTATTCCGTACAGCGAAGAGACGGTGGCGTTTGCGCAGAAGGCGTTGAGCCCGGCGAAAGTGACGCGCGTGCAGATTACCGACCCGGAAAATAAAAAGCTGGAAGTGATTGTCGAGGATTCGCAATTGTCGCTGGCGATTGGGAAGAAGGGGCAGAACGTCCGGCTGGCGAGCAAGCTGATCGGCTGGGATATCGACATCAAGAGCGAAGAAGAGAAGCGGCAGGAAATTGAAGAGCAGATGACGGCGTTGACCGCGCCGGCTACGCCGCTGACGGTGTTGGCTGGCGTGGGGCCGAAAACGATTGAGAAGATTGAGGCGGCGGGGATTACAAACCTCGAGAAGCTCGCGGGAATGACGCCGGAGCAGTTGATGGAGATTCCTGGCATCGGCGAGAAGATGGTGGACAAGATTTATCAGGCGGTGAACCGGTTCTATGAAGGCGGGGCGGAGGCGGCAGCGGCTGCGCCAGCTGGAGAGAACACGGACGAAATGGCGGCGGAAGGCGAATCGGTAGCCGTGGAAGTCGAAGGAGTAGCAGCAGAGGGTGAAGTGGGAGCTGAGAATGCGGAAGGGGCGGAGCAATCCGCTGAAGCTGCGACTGCGGAGGAGGGCGAAGCCTCGGCTGCGGCGACAGCGGCTGCAACAACAAGAACAACGCCGGCGGAAAGCGAAGAGCCGGCGGGTGAGCACTCCGAGGGCGGAGCGAAGACAGAGGAAGAGCCACGACCTTAATTAACAATTGGCCACGGCGAAGTTGGGGCCGATGGAGTTTTTGACCGAAGAACGGTCGATAGGACGCATGAGCGAAGCAAATCAAGTTCGAATCAACGAGCTGGCCCGGGAACTCGAGGTGAAGGCGAAGGCGATCATCGACCTCTTGCCCGGGTACGGAGTAACGGAAAAGAAAACGCACTCGAGCTCGATCCCGGAAGATGTCGCGGAGAAGGTTCGCAAGAATATTTTGGGCCAGGCGGAGGCTGAAGCTGCAGCGGAAGCGGCTGCCAAGGCTGACAAAGAAGCGAAGGATGCGGCGGCTAGGGCTGCGAGGATGAGGCCAGCGGCTCCGGCGACACCGGTGGCAGCAGCGCCGAGCGTGGTTGCGAAACCGGCGGAGCCGAGCGCCGTACATGTTGCGCCGCCCGTGTCGCCTGCAGTGCCGCCCGTTGCCAGACCCGTCGCTCCAGCACCGCCAGCCGCTCCGGCGTCAGTCGCGCCGGCAGTTGCTCCTGCCGTTCCGAAGGCGCCAGCGCCTGCTCCTGCGTCAACGCCCGCAGCCGCGCCGCCTGCCGCGAAGCAGGTAGCGCCTGCAGCGCCTTCAACAAGGCCGCTGGCGGCCACACCGATTCGTCCTCCAGCAGCTGGAGGGCATCCGACAACCGGAACGACTGCGCCACGGCCAGCAGCGCCAACCGGAACGCAACCTTCTGTTCGACCTGCAGCTGCGGCACCTGGTGCGGCGGGAGCGCGCTCGAGTGCGCCCGCTCGCCCATTGCCGAGTGGGAATCGTGGTCCTGTGCCGGGAACGACGCCGGGAAGTGGACAACGAACCGGCGGACCGCGGCCCGGACAACCGATGAGGCCAATGCAGCCAGGAGGACAAGGGCGGCCATACACACCGCGTCCCGGTGGCCCTGGAGGTACCGGGAGTTCACCGACGAATCGGCCTTTTGAACAGCGACGCGGGCCGATGCCCACGGGGACACGTCCGGGACCGCGCATGCCGGGACGTCCAGGAATGCTTCCGCCGCTGCCGGACAAAATGCCGCCGAAGGCGGAGCCGGGCAAGCCGCTCTACACGCGGAAGCCAACGCAACGGCAGAGGCCGGTTGTTGATAAGCGGGAGATTGAGGGCGAGCGCAAGCTGCACCCGACGCGTCAGAGGCCGGGAGCAGGGGACCGGCGATCCGGGACAGCGGTGATTGCGCCGCCGGAGCCGCGTCCACCGCGAGAAGTCACGATTACGGAAGGAATTACGATTCGGGAACTGGCGGAAAAGCTGGGCGTGCGCGCGAAGGAACTCTTGAAGACGCTGCTCGATCGAGGAGTTTTCGCCAGCATCAATCAGGCGCTGGATGTGCCGACGGCGACGACGCTCGCAGAAGCGTTCAGCGGAGTGGTGAACGTGGTTTCGCTCGAAGAAGAGATGGTTCTGGAAGTTGCGAAGGAAGAGACCAAGGAAAGTTTGAAGACGCGGCCGCCGGTGGTAACCGTGATGGGCCACGTTGACCATGGAAAGACGAGCTTGCTGGATGCGATCCGCGAGGCGGACGTGGCGGCGGGCGAAGCGGGCGGAATTACGCAGCATATCGGCGCGTACAAGGTGGTGGTGAACGACCGCAGCGTGGTGTTTGTGGACACGCCGGGCCATGAGGCGTTCACGCGGATGCGCGC
>JBARBE010000091.1:0-9743 GCA_049792735.1 Candidatus Acidiferrum sp. | reverse complement strand
GCTGCAGCTTCGCTTCAGTCAGAACGCTTTCAGCGAGTTCGTGTTTGCCCTCGCTGGAATAGAGAGCGGCGAGCGCGGCGCGCGGGAGCGGATCCTTGGGAGCGACTTGAATGGCGGTTCGAAACTGGTTTTCCGCATCCTGCCAGCGCTTCTGTTGCGCGTAAAAAGTCGCCAGGGTCATGGAGGGGCCGTCGGAATTAGGGTCGAGACTTTTGACTTTCAACAGGCTCTTCTCAGCGACGTCGAAGGCACCATAACGCGCTTGAATTAGACCAAGATTCAAGAAGACCTCGGCGCGATCAGGAGCCATTTTCACAGCCTGTTCAGCTTCCTCCATAGCCTCGCTACGGTTTTCCAAGATGGCATCTGCCTTCGAAAGTAAAATTTCTGATGCGGCATCGTTTGCATTGTTTTTCAGAATGAGGAGCGCGCGGTCTTTGGCTTCCTGGCCCTTGCCGCCCCTCAAGAGCAGATTACCGAGGTCAAGTTGAGCAGCCCAATTGTCAGGTTGAAGATCCACTGTACGCAGCAGCTCCTGATAAGCGCCTAACCAGATGTGTTCTTTCAAATAACACTGAGCCAGTTTGTAATGTGGCTTTGGCGCTCGTGGATCGATCTGCAGGGCACGACCGTAATCTATGACGGCCTCGGCGAAATTGTTTTGCTCAAAGGCGTGATCTCCACGGACAAGGAAGTCCAGCTTCCGCCTGTTTGGATCGAGATTGCAGCTGGCAAGGAACGATGATAAACAAATAAAGAAAGTTGGGATTAAGAGCAAGGAGTGTTTGCGGTTCATAGATCTGGGTGTATTGAATGCAAAACTACGGCCAGTCTTGGGGTTCCTTTTCAGGCTCTTTAGTCCGCCTTACGCTTCAGGCCGTGCACGCCGCCGTTCCTGTAACTATAAGATTAAAAAGTGGTTAGCTGGGAATGAATGGCATTGAGAGTGCCTAATCGGTGCCAAACGGCGAAACGCGGAAAAGCCCAGCGCACAGTGCTGTGGACAATTGAAAGGATAGATTGAGTAGAATACTTCCACTTTCACCTGGCAATCTGAGCCAAAACAGCGCGTGAAGCTCAATGGTCGCGCCCGAAACGTCATTAAGATCTTAAGATTCTTATATTTACTAGGGATATTGCGGTGAGGCCAATCTATGCTAGCTGTGGTACTCACGATGCATCGATAACTATGGGATTTTGCGCCCTGTGCAAGTGTAATCTTTGCTGGGGCACGTCTAAAGCTAGACTGCCGGAGAGGTGGTATGGTTCGTAACGGCGAAATGACCTTAACAGATGCGAAGCGCGTGCTCAGGCGCTATTGGTGGGTTTTATTGATAGCGATCTCGGTTTGCACGGCACTGGCGGCAGCAGCCACCAAGGTTTTGCCCAAGAAATATATCTCACAGACCGTTGTACTTGTGGATCCTCCAGCTGTTTCTGCAGAAGTTGTCAAGCCTGTTGTGCCTGAAAACTTGGGACCGCAGCTGGCTTCGATGCAGCAACAAATTCTCAGCCGAACGCGCTTAGAGCCGGTGATTGAAAAATTCGGTCTATATCAGCAAGAGCGCAAAAGTCATACCATCGATGAACTGGTGGTGCGCTTGCGAGATTCGATTGAGGTCGTTCCAATGGAACCGATGGCTGGGACGGCGGCTGGAGACCGGCAACTGCCAGGGTTTACGGTGAGGGTCACATTCGATAATCCGGTTGCGGCCCAGCAGATCTGCAGTGAAGTGACTTCGATGTTCACGACGGAAAGCGCGAACTCCAGCGTGCAGCAGGGCAAGCAGGCAACGTCCTTTCTGACACAAGAGGTGGAAGATGCAAAATCCAAACTAGACGCTGAGGATGCAAGACTCGCCCAATTTAAGGAGCGATTTATAGGTTCCTTACCCGACGAAGAGCAAATGAATTTGACTTTGCTCGCGGGAATGAACACTCAACTTGAGGCTTTGACGCAGGGGCTGGGCAGGGCGCAACAAGAAAAAGCGTTCGATGAAACGCTTTTGACTCAACAGGAAGCGGGTTGGCACGCTTCACTGATGGGGCAGACTCCCGAAACAGATGATCAACAGCTCGCTGCACTTCAAGATCAGCTGGCTTCCCTCCGTTCAAAGTACACTGACGAGCACCCCGACGTGATTAAATTGAAGGCCCGGATTGCCACCCTCAAGAACAAAATCGCGACGGCGCCTAAGACGGAGGTAAAGAAGGAAAAAGAAACTAACGCAGAGTTGACTGAGCCTCTTCAGATCCAGCAACTCCGTGCGAAACTTCGGCAGGACGAGCTGAACGTAGCGGACCTGACCAAACAGCAGATTCAGGCACAACAGAAGATTCATACCCTCGAGAGCCGCATACAATCCAGCCCGATGGTCGAGCAGCAATACAAAGAGTTGACCCGCAATCATCAGACCGCACTGGACTTTTACAACAATTTGCTGAAGAACAGAGAGCAAGCAGTAATGGCGACCAATCTTCAACAGCAACAAGAGGGAGAACAGTTCCGGATGCTGGATCCCGCAAGCCTTCCGGAGAAGCCTTCATTCCCCAAGGTGCCTGTGTTTCTTGGTGGCGGAGCGGGGTTTGGATTCGCGCTGGGGCTGGGGATTCTCTTTTTACTGGCCGTGAGCGACAAGTCCCTTCACACCGAGCGAGATGTGGAAGAGTACTTGAAACTTCCCGTCTTGGCAGCTGTACCTCTCTTCGACAAGGTAGGACAAGCTAAGAAACGCATATCACCGAACAAGACACATCTCGACCCAGTCGGAACCGAGATTTAGTTCTGTACTGTCGACGCACTGAAGGGAGAACATGAGTAGGATCCACGAAGCGTTGAAAAAGGCGGCCGAAGAGAGGGCATCGGTCAGACCGGCAGTCGGGGCAGCCGAATTTATCGATGTTGGCGTAAAGGAAGATTCGGAGCGGTCGCCGATATCGAGGGAAGCATCCTTTCCAAATCTGCCGAGCAGCATTGATCCCTTGAATGATCGATCCCTTCTTCGTTTCGAAGAACTCCGAAAGCGTTGCTCTCATCCTGTCTGGAACCCGGATGCGCGGCTGAATGTATTCAAGAACCAAGAGGGCGAGAAAAGTGGTGCCGAAAGTTTCCGGACCTTACGTTCGCGCCTACACCAAATAGCGGCAATGCGAACGCTAAAGCGCATTTTGGTAACCAGCAGTGTTCCAGCGGAAGGCAAGACCTTTGTGGCCACGAACCTGGCTCTGTCCATAATTCGTCAGCCTGACAAACGTGTGCTGTTGATCGACGCGGATTTGCGGGCCTCGCGTTTACATCTCGCTTTAGGCGCGCCTTCGACACCAGGGTTAATCGAATATCTCCTTGGAAAGGCTGACGAATATTCGGTAACCCAGAGCGGAACCACGGATAACCTATGCCTGATTCCCGGAGGAAGTGAGACCGCCAATCCCAGTGAACTACTTCTTAGCGAAAGGATGAGGAATCTGCTGGATATCGTTACACCGCTTTTTGATTTTGTGATTCTGGATTCGCCGCCTGCGATTCCTGTGCATGACCCCCATCTGTTGGCGGATTTGTGTGATGGCACTTTGTTTGTGGTGAGGGCCGGGGTGACCGATGTCGAAGTGGCTTCCAGGGCTGCGGCGGAATTTGAGCACAAGAATCTTCTGGGAGTCGTGCTGAATGGAGTCGGGCCTGACGCAACCTACGGGGAGTACTACAAAGCTGCATATGGAAGTAAGGAAAAAGAATAAAGTGATATCGATGAGCGTCTAATATAGTTGGCCGCAGCTAGGCCTGCCCAATTTCCGCAGGTTGCGAATCATCTCTTGATTGCGAATTGTTGTTGGCTATCGAGCCGACCGGCCGCGTTGGAGATTCTCCAATTTGCAGCGCAAGATAGATGGGTACTAAGAGAAGCAGTCCCAGCAAAAAAAAGACGATCCCTCCCTGCCGGTGAAGCTTGCCAAAAAGAAAGCTGGGGTCAACGTACATCGCCAGTAGGGTTAGTGTGACGATGCGGATTCCGTTCTTCACGATCATCACGAGCATTGCGCAAAGCAAAAAAGCAACTTTTTTCCAGAGACGCTTAAATCCAAAGTGCACGACGGGCAGGGCAAGAATCAGGAGCGCCATGCTGGATCGGATGCCGCTGCACTCTCTTGCTATGGCTACGCTGACTTGCGGCAAATGAAACACAAATCCCTGACGAAGCGCTGGCACCCTGAGGAGGTCAAAAAGTGCGCCGGTCATGCTTGCCGAACCTGCCTGTAAAAAATAAATGATCCGAGATAAGAGGAAGTCCGGTGGGGGCACCATCAGAAAAAGATAGAGCAGCGGGAAACATGCTGCCCGCGTAGCAGTTCGTCCGAAGAAGAGAGTAAAACCTGCAACGCAAAGGACTAAGAGCGCAAGAATGTCGAAACTGAGTTGAAGGTCTAGCCGCAAAATCTTGGTGGTTGTGACGAGGCCAAGAGCTAGGAGGGCGAACTGAGATCCGAGGACGAGATCGTAGCACACACTATGGAAGATGGACTGCCGTTCGACGAAGAGCAAGCCCGCGACGAGGAAGGGGATAACTGCGAGGTACGACATATCGTCTTGGGTCAAAGACAAGCTTACAAGGCTAATCAGTGGCCGCAAGAACACGAGGGTGCAGAGCAGGAACCAGCCGCCAAACAACAACCATCGGCTCGACGCGCTTTGTTTACGGTTATCCGACATGGCCCAGGAAGGTCGGACGCGACATTACCAACGGACAGGCTCCCGCGTTCCCGCTCATAATCTAGACTCGGGCAACTTGCTGGCCATCGGGCACGCGGTCCTTCCGCTCCAGGGTTCATCTGTCTTCGTCATGGGGCAGTAACCCACTGTAAATATTGGAGATGCAAAGCATTCGTCTATTGCTCAAAATCTAGCCCTGACCCTAGTCTCAGTTTTAGGAAACACCTTAGTCATTCGCGGTAAGTGTTTTCACTACTTAAACAACGAATCGTCTCATCCTTGCCCAGCCCATCCAAGGCGGGTCGGGATCTTCAATGTAAGCTATTTATTATCAGACACTTAAAGGAAAGGGGGGCCGGAGCATCAGACGCCCACCCGCTTCCATGTCCGGCAGGCCGATTGCGAAGCAGTACAGAGTGTGCGCCTGAATCATTGGCGGTAGCCTAGCCATCCGTTTGGGCATGAGGAAATAGGATAGGGAGCCCAAAAGTGTCGACCAGCCTGGGAACAGAAATCGAAAGATGGTTTGCGGTTCAGGTCAGGACGCGATGGGAGAGTTCCACGGCCTTGCTGCTTTCAGGGAAGGGATATCAGACTCTACTTCCCATCTACAAAGCTCAAAAACGTTGGAATGGAAGACTTAGAGAGATGAACGCTCCTTTGTTTCCAGGTTACGTATTTTGTCAGTTCGACACCCAAAAGCGCCTGCCGATCCTTATAACGCCCGGGGTGATTGCGGTCGTGAGTCAAGGCAAGGTCCCTGTTCCAGTGGACGACGCTGAAATTGAGGCTATCAGAGCAGTCGTGTCGTCTGGTCTTCCCGCGGAGCCTTGGCCTTTCCTCGAACTCGGACAAAAGGTTCTGATTGAAAGTGACGCTTTGAAGGGCGTGGAAGGCATTCTCGTTCAATTCAAAGGGAATCACCGCGTTGTTCTCTCGGTTTCTCTTCTAAGGCGGTCAGTCGCATTGGAAATCGACCGGGCCTGCGTGAGGCCCATCGGTCCAATTCGAGTGGGAGCAATCGGTGCAAGTTGCTCCCATCGCTTGCTCTCCGAGGTGGTTGCCTAATTACGTATACCGCTGCGGGGCAGGAGCTGATTTCACGAGTTCCGTAATTTTGTAAGGCAATGAAACAGGGTGACTCGAATGCAAGATAGGCAAGAGAAAGTCGGCGGCGTGGCGGAGAGAGGCTTGCGAGCCATGGACGGCAAGAGGTACCTGTCTAGCCTGGCGAAGAACAGCCTTAAGCGCGAGGATATTCTCGATGAGCAAGCATTTCAGGCGATGCTGGCAGTTGAACGGAGGCGGGCAGAGCGTTCGAGCCGACCGTTCATCCTTCTGCTGTTCGACGCGAGCGCTATCGAAGCAGGCTTCCGGCGGACGAGTATCGTCGAGCAATTGACTTCCGCGGTTTCAGATACCATTCGGCAGAGCGACCTTATCGGCTGGTACCGGGCCAAGGAAGTTCTCGGAGTAGTTTTTACGGAAGTGGGGGCCACAGAGAAAGCTTCGATCGCCGAAGTGCTGTACTCGCGCGCCGCTGACGCGGTGCGCGCAGAGATCGAACCATCGCTGGCCTCTAGAGTCGTACTCACCGTCCATGTGTTCCCCGAGAATTGGGATTCTGGCACGGCTACTCAAGTCGCCGATGCCAAGCTTTACCCCGACGTTGCCGGGGACTCCGCCACGTTTCCACTGATCATAAAGAGGGCGATCGACATTCTTGGCAGCGTGGCACTAATGCTAGTACTTGCGCCGGTCCTTGCGGCGATTGCTTTAGCTATAAAGTTGACGTCAAAAGGTCCGGTGATTTTCAGACAGGAGCGCTTAGGGCGATTTGGAAAGACGTTTCAGTGCCTGAAGTTTCGCACTATGTTGGTAGACAACGATCCCAAGATGCATCGCGAGTACGTGCAGAACTTTATCGCGGGCAAGGTGGGCAAGTGCGAGAACGAGGGCAAGGAAAGGGTGGTCTACAAGATCCAAAACGACCCTCGGGTTACAGCGGTGGGAGCGTTTCTGAGGAGAACCAGCCTCGACGAATTCCCGCAATTCTGGAATGTACTGAGAGGCGAAATGTCCTTGGTTGGGCCTCGACCGCCAGTACCTTATGAGTTCGAAGCGTATGACCTGTGGCATCGGCGCCGAGTACTCGAGGTGCAACCTGGCGTGACTGGTTTGTGGCAAGTGATGGGCCGCAGTCGCACGACTTTTGCGGACATGGTCAGACTGGATCTTCGCTATTGCCAAAGGTGGTCATTGTGGTTGGACCTCAAAATACTTCTCGCCACTCCTTTGGCAGTCGTCAAGGGGAGTGGAGCGTACTGAGTTCCCGAACTCCCGTGTAGCTGAACTTGCATCAGCGTTGAATTCGTCGAAGTGGTTTGAAAACAAAGCGCCAGTGTCCCCTGGCCCTAGTTCCCGAGGTGGCTAATGAGCGATTTGATGCTGAATCCGGCTTCCATAAGTATTCCGCAGGCGCAAATGCTTTCCTCGCGTCCGAATAAAGGCGCCGAGGAAGTGTTGCGGGTCGGCGTGATCGGCTACGGATATTGGGGCCCGAACATTGTTCGCAACCTGCATGGACAAAAGCATGTGCAGGCGACGATGGTCTGCGACAAGAACGCCGCGGCGTTGGCGCGAGTGCGCAAGGCCTACCCGGGCATCGAGACAGTTTCCGATCCAATGGATGTACTGCGTTCGCCGGAGATCGACGCCGTTGCAGTGATTACGCCGGTTTGGACCCACTACGAACTGGCGAAACTAGCGCTGGAAAACGGCAAGCATCTGTTCATCGAGAAGCCATTTACATCCAATTCGGCGCAGGCGGAAGAGCTGATTGACCTGGCGGCTCGGAAGAAGTTGACCATTATGGTTGACCATACGTTCTTGTTTACCGGCGCGGTGCGAAAGATCCGTGAACTAACAGAGAGCGGCGCTCTGGGCGATCTGTATTACTACGACTCTCTGCGCGTCAATCTGGGGCTGTTCCAACACGACGTCAGCGTCATTTGGGATCTTGCGCCGCATGACCTGTCCATCATGGACCATGTCATCCAGGCAGAGCCGGAAGCGATCGTGGCAACCGGAGAGAAGCATTTGAACGGCGTCGAAGACGTTGCGTTCATGACGATTTACTTCCCGCGGAACGTGATCGCGCATATCAACGTCAACTGGCTCTCGCCGGTGAAGATCCGCACCACGCTGATCGGCGGACAGAAAAAGATGGTGGTGTGGAACGATCTGGTGGCTGACGAAAAGATTCGCGTTTACGATAAGGGCGTACAGATCACGTCGGGAGAGGGAATTCGCGACCTGCTGGTCAGCTATCGCACCGGTGACATGTGGGCGCCGCAGTTGGAGCCGATGGAGGCGCTGCACACGGAAATGAATTACTTCGCTGACTGCGTGCTGAACAGCAAGACGCCCTTCAACGATGGACACGCGGGCTTGCGCATCGTGCGAATGCTGGAAGCCGCGGAAGAATCGATTCGCAAAAGAGGAGAGTTGATCCGCCTGTGAGTGAATTCTGCTGTATTGCCCCGACCGTAAAGCTTGGCCAAGGGGTCAAGCTCTCGCAATTCATCAACCTGTACGGATGTGAAATCGGCGATGAAACCAAGATAGGGGCGTTCGTTGAAATTCAGAAGAACGCCATTGTCGGCCGGCGCTGCAAGATATCGAGTCACACTTTCGTTTGCGAAGGCGTGCAGATCGAAGACAACGTTTTCGTCGGCCACGGCGTTATGTTCATCAACGATTCTTATCCGCGTGCTACAACCTCGGACGGCGGCTTGCAAACCGAGAAGGACTGGCAGGTCGAAAAGACGGTAGTCAAGCGTGGAGCGTCCATTGGTTCCGGCGCCACGATTCTTTCCAACTTAACCATCGGAGAAAACGCGATCGTCGGTGCGGGTGCCGTGGTGACCCGCGACGTTCCTCCGAACACGATTGTAGCGGGCAACCCAGCAAAGATTTTGCGGTCAATCACAAGTCCTTCCGAGGCAACTAGATGACAAGCCCTGCAAAGGTTCCGTTTGTTGATTTGGTGACGATACACCGTGAGCTGGAGGGCGAACTCTTGGCGGTTTGTAAGAAGGTGTTTGAGACCGCCGGCTTCATTGGTGGTCCGGAAGTCGAAGGATTCGAGAAGGAATTTGCCACGTATTGCGATGCCAAGTATTGCGTTGGCGTGAATAGCGGAACGGATGCGCTGCGATTTGCCTTGACGGCTGGCGGCGTTCGCCCAGGGGACGTCGTGGTTACCGTGCCGCATTCATTCATTGCGACCACCGAGGCGATTTCCCAGGCGGGCGCGGTTATCGAATTTGTAGACATCGAGCCCAGCACCTACACGATGGATCCGCAAAAACTGCGCGCGTTCCTGGAGGCCGCGTGCGCGCTCGACGTGACGACTGGGCGATACATTCATAAGAAACTGGGGAAACCTGTGACCGCGGTGGTTCCGGTTCACCTGTACGGTCAAATGGTCGACATGGATCCGATTATGGATCTGGCGGAGCAGTACAGGTTGGTGGTTATCGAGGATGCTTGCCAGGCGCATGGCGCCGAGTATTTCTCCAAGAAGCTGAACCGGTGGCTGAAAGCTGGCTCAGTGGGTCGAGCGGCAGCATTTAGCTTCTATCCCGGCAAGAATCTCGGCGCTTGCGGCGAAGGCGGCGCGATCACGACGAATGATGAAGCCGTCGCGCGCCAGTCAGCGATGCTTCGCGATCATGGACAATCAAAGAAGTATTATCACGACATCGAAGGATACAACGGTCGGCTCGATTCATTACAGGCAGGAATTCTGCGGATCAAACTTCGTCATCTTTCGCATTGGAACGAGCAGCGGCGCGCGGCGGCGAAGATCTATGATGAGCTTCTGAATCCGCTTGCGGAGAGTGTCGTTCGCCCGGTCGAGTCTAGTTTCGCAAAGTCCGTTTACCACCTCTACGTGGTTCGGACGAAGCTTCGCGATGATCTTCAGAAGTTTCTGACAGATGCGGGCATCGGAACCGGAATTCATTATCCGATT
>JBARBE010000090.1:0-13017 GCA_049792735.1 Candidatus Acidiferrum sp. | reverse complement strand
ACCGGGGGTTTTCTTGCCATTGTTTTCCGTCACTCGTCGAACGGCGAGAACTTTGCCGCTGTAGGAGTGGGTCAGCAATCGTTGCAGGGCTCGCACCCTGCCCCATCTGCTTTCCTTCGTGGCCTGCACGATACGCACTTGGAGTCGGCGAACGTTGCGGTTGATGGCCTGCCAGTTGATGGCATACCATTCCGCCGCTTCGCGTGAGACCGCACCAACAGCTTGCGCTGTCGTCATCTGCTTTGCCTCATGAGCCGATTAGTCAAGTTCTCTCGTGTGAAGCACCATAAAGGGAAGTCAGCCCGCTTTCACGTCCGGTGATGTTGTCAATGTCGCTGACGCAACCGATATCCGCTCCATTACAGAGTGGCATTCGCTTTCTCCCTCATCTGTTATCCACACCGCCGTCAGTCCATCTTGCGATGTACTTTCCCCTTGCGGGAGCGATGTGGATTTACCCTGTTCCGTTTGAATGACGCGATAGGTTAGGTCTGTTCTATACGCCGGCAGTGTTGTTTACCCATGAAAGAGGACCCGGAAGCCTCGGTACTCACTGCAAAAAGAGCCGCTCAGCATGTTAGGCTCTCTCGGGCTAACGACGCTTACGAACATTTGTGTATTCTGACCCTGCTACCAAGCCTAGCCCCTCTCCACCTTATGCTGGCAGATACACCGTGGCCTCACGGTTTCGGTGCCACTCTTGCGAATGTGGGTCCATTGTCCGAGGGCTTCGAACGGTCTGTTGCCTCGCCGCTCCAACCTCGTAGGCTATGTGCGATGGGACGCACAGTCTGATCGATTTCCTCCTTGTCAGACAATCATTCCAACAGCTTTCAGGTCGCAATCCGGGTAGCCCGTGATGCTTCCGCAGTGGGCAACGGTAAACAGAGAAAGGCAAGGAGCGCTGGCAGAGAGCCGCACGACGATTGCGGGAGATCCGTTTTATAGAGAATGGCTTTGTGGCGCGGTTCAGGGCTGTAGGGGTCGTATACTGGAGCGCCTTTCCATCGATAACTGCTTGGTTATAACAGTGGAATTATTTCGTGAGCTTGCCTTTTTCCTTCTGAGCTGCAAGCCCATATCGGATTGCCACTTCAAGCGTATCGATGTTTATATCCTTTAGAGCTTTAAACCGAATGCAATATCCGGTCACGCTCGCCTTGCCTAGTTTTTTTCCGTACGTTTTGGCTAAGTACTTTTTATCCTTGAGACCAAGAATATAGACAGAGATTCCGGTTTTGTTTCCGCTCACACCAATTTGAAAAAACTCTCTGCTTTTTCCATTGGCATATTTTATGGTGTGAAATCCATATCCAATCGTGGGGTTGGAAACAGTATGATTTTTGCTGTCTTTACCATCGAAGAACCATAATTTGCATTCTGGTGACACTTGAAGTGTGAGCCGATGCAACTCTTGCATGCCACTGCGTTTTGGCTCCGGTTGGCTGGCAATGTACCTCTTGATTTGTTCTTGTATGGTCATACGTTCTGCTCCCCCGTTGCGCGCACGAGATTATACGACGTTTAGTCCTTCTCACCCTTGCAAGGGCGGACGGCCCTGACCGTTGAGGTCACTCGACCGCGAGGCGGCAGGACCGCGAAGAAAAACGGTTCCATAGCCAATTGAAGGTCAGTCCCCGATAAGTCAGGTGCTCGGAGACTGACTCACTGCCCACGCTGCTCAAGTAATCCTTGGGGCGGCCCCTCAGAATGTTTTCAGGGAGGGGATCTTGATTGGGAATCGAACACCCAGGCGGGAAGAAGAGACGCGCCGACTGCGATGGGGCAACCTGCGGTCCCGGTTGCACAAAGAAATTGAAGGGGCAGGTTAGTTACCTTTTGATTATATTTGGGCTAATGGAACGGATGGAAGTGAAATGCGGAGGTTGAGAGCGACGAGGTGCAGCTCTTGCCATCCATGAGCACGCCCATCCCGAATGGCTTCGCTTAGGCTTGTCCCACAGCGCGAATCGGAATTGTTACTCCGGTGGCCGCATCGGATGAGGCCAGCATGTGGCAGCGTCCGTCGAAGATCCCGCCGGGATCAATCACCATACAGGGCGAATGAACTTCTCCCGTGACGACGCCTTTGGCTTGAATCTCTACGCGGCCTTTCGCGAAAATGACGCCGTCGAATCGCCCCGAGATCACCACGCGGTTGCCTTCGATCTGGCCTTCGACTTTGGCACCGTCGCCCAGGACCACCGTCTGCTCGGAAATAATGTTGCCCTTCACGTTACCGTCAATGCGAAACGTTCCCGTAAGCTGCAGGGTGCCTTCGAGAGTTACACCCTGATCGATGAATCCGGTCCACTCTTCGCTTGCACCGTTTTTCGAGGTACCGGGCCACTTCCATGCCATGACAATTCTCCTAGAGAGTCTGCTCCTACTGTAGCGTCGGTTGCGCGGGTGTCAACGCATGGGACGAGTGGAGTTGTCCAAACGATACGGTGATGCGAGAGGATAGCGGCGATTTTCAAGGGCCGGCTTAGCTATTTTATCAGTCGGTCGTAAATTCCCATCAACTGGGCGTCGTCGTAATACTCGAGCACGAGCTGACCGGGATGAATTTTTGTTTTTTGGCGAAGAATCACTTTGGTTCCGAGGTGGCGCTGGAGTTCGTCGATGGCGGCTCGGATGTTTGCGTCGACGTGAATTTCCGCGACGGCACCGGCGTTTCGCGAGCGGCGGGATGCCAGGCGCTCGATTTGGCGTACCGTTAATCCGCCGCGGGAAGCTCGTTGCGCATAACGCATTCTTAGCGGCGAATCCGCAACCGCCAGCAAGGCCCGACCGTGTCCTGCGGTCAATTTACCTTCTTCGATCCAATCCTGGATGGTGGGCTCGAGCTTGAGCAAACGAATGGAATTGGCTACGGTTGCCCGGTCTTTGCCGGTTCGCTCGGCAACTGCCTCCTGGGTAAGTTGAAACTCATCCATCAATCTTTCGAACGCTCGAGCGGCTTCAATGGCGTTTAGGTCCTCGCGCTGGATGTTTTCGACGAGGGTCATTTCAAGTGCGAGCTCGTCGGGCACCTGACGGACGATCGCCGAAACCTTCGTTAGGCCGGCGCGCTGCGCGGCCCGCCAGCGGCGCTCGCCGGCAATTAGTTGAAAACGATTGCCGATTGGCCGAACGACCAAGGGCTGGATGATGCCGCTGGATTTAATGGAGCGCGCTAGCTCGTCGAGAGCCTCTTCGCGGAAACGCGTGCGTGGCTGGTACGGGCTGGGCTCAATCAGATCGATATCGAGCTGATGCGGACCTGCGAGAGTTGCTTCGCGTGCGGGCGCAGCCGCAGCGGCTGCGGAGCTTGCGGCATGCGTTTGAACTGGCGCTGGCGGAGCAGAAGCCTGTGGTTCAGGCTCCCGAATGAGCGCTCCGAGCCCCCGTCCCAGTGCGTTTCGCGGCATTGGCAATGACCTCCTGGGCGAGCTGGGTGTAGCCTTCCGCCCCTTTACTATGAATATCGTAGAAAATGATTGGTTTGCCGAAACTTGGAGCTTCGGCAAGGCGTACATTGCGCGGAATTACGCTTTGAAAGACTTGAGTTCCGAAGAAACTGCGCAAATCGGTGGCAACCTGACGGGACAGAGTTGTGCGCTCGTCATACATTGTGAGCAGGATTCCTTCGATCTCCAGGCTTGGATTTAAGGTACGACGGATCCTCATTAGCGTGTCAAGGAGTTCTGAAACGCCTTCCAAGGCTAAATATTCGCATTGGATGGGGACAAGCACGGCACTGGCAGAAACCAGCCCATTAAGGGTGAGGAGATCGAGGGCAGGAGGGCAGTCTAGGACTATGAATTTGTATCGATCGCGAATCTGATTGAGGAGTGCCTGGAGCTTGTATTCGCGATTTTCGGCCAGAACCAGCTCGACGGCGGCTCCAGCGAGGTTTTTGTCGGCGGGGACGACATCTAAGCCCTCTACTTGCGATTTTTGGACGATTTTATCGAAAGGCTCGTTCAGAATCAGGCAGTGATAGAGGGTTCTTCGGGAGGGGTCCTTGGCGAAGCCGATTGCGGCAGTGGCGTTGGCCTGGGAGTCGCAGTCTACCAGCAGGGTCGATTGTTCAGAGGCAGCGAGGCAGGCGGCTAAGTTCACCGCCGTAGTTGTCTTTCCGACTCCGCCTTTTTGGTTTGCAACCGCGATGATGCGCGCCAATTCAACCTCAAGTCGCGGAAAGTTACCAGAATTGCGCAGAGGATGCAACTTGTTTCACGTGGAACGCGCCAATGTACTATCTCAGACGGTCCCAAGCGTTCCACGTGGAACAGCGGTGCTAGAGCAAACGTGTTCGAAGCTTCTCGGCGTGGGCAATGATGGCCCCACTTGTTTCACGTGGAACGAAACTTGAAGCATTTGACGGAATTCGTTCTTCGATTCTTAGAGCGGATTGAGGCCACCGTCGGGATCCCTCGCAGAGCGATGTTCCACGTGGAACGCCTCCCTTGGCAGGCGGACCTTCGTTCTGACCAGATTTAAGCTAAAGCCATCGGTAAAAGGAGGATTCGTCGGCGTGGCAACTTCTAACCACTTTATTTTTCTATCGCGTACAGAACAACCTCAATTCCGTGGTGGCGTGCGTCCCCTTCATAACGCATTCCGATTTTTTCCATCACTCGCGTTGAGGCTCCATTTTCCTGTCGGGCGATCGCAACAATGCGATTGAGGCCGCAGCGCGTGAAACCGTCCTCCAACACCATGCGTGCGGCCTCCGTGGCAAGGCCCTGACCCCAAAGGTGCGGCGCTAACCACCAGCCGATCTCAACTCCCGGCAGGTCATCTAGCGGCTGAATCCCGCAGAAGCCGGAAATTGCCGAGTTTTCTTTGACCATCAGTTTCCAAAGACAGTACCCGAGTTCGGCAAAATGGCTCCGCTGGCGCTCTACGAATTCAATGATTCTCGAATCAGGCCACGGAACGCCATCTGAAATGTACCGCGTCACGTTCAGATCCGTCGCTATGGGCTTAAATTCGGACCAATCCTGAGATTCCCAGGGAAGGAGTATAACTCTTTCTGTTTCAAGTCGTTGCGTCGACATTCGCGCTCTTTCTCGAGCCCACAAGCAAGTAGCGGCGCAACGAGTGCGGCACTGCGATCGGTTCGCGCCATTCCCATTCGGCGCCCTTGCGCGCCTGATCGAGATCGCGTCCCCCGATCCACAGGATAACTTGTTTGGCTGCAATGCGTTCCGAGGCGGCCCAAGCCAGGAAAGGCTCGAAGTCACCTACGGCTCTCGAGCATACGTAATCTAGGGGTGTCACCTCTTCTCCCAGCTCTTCATACCGGCTCACGAGGACCCGCGTGTCCGGAAGTTCAATAGTTCTAAGCACTTCCGCGAGAAAGGTGGCTTTTTTCATGTTTGATTCGATGAGAAAAACCTGTAGCTCCGGTCGCATGATTTTCAGAGGAATTCCCGGAAAGCCGGCTCCCGAGCCAACGTCGGCGAGCCGACCGTTTTCCACAGGGACGGCTGTCGCTGCGTACATACACTCGCAAAAATGACGATATAGTATCTCCAGGGGATCACGAATGGCGGTGAGATTGACCTTTTCATTCCAGGCCAGCAAAAGCTTCATATATTGCTGAATATACAAGACTTGTTGTTCACTCAGATTCAACTGGAATTCGCCGGACGCACGGAGAATGGTCTCCGCCGAAAGCACCTCTGGGCTAGGTGTTGTCATTAGAGTAACTATAGTCCTGTCGAGCTGTGAATTTCCTCTTTATTTGCTGCTGGTACCCGTTTCAATAGGTGCTTCGGGCCCGCCACTCCTGCCACGGCGTCTACCGCGCTATGCCAAAGAATCACCGGAGCCAATCCATCGTACGCGATTCGCGCCGTTCCGAACACTGTGCCGATGACCAGTGTGCTCACAATCCCACCGCGCCCTTGATAAAGGTGAGCCATCGCGAACAAAATCGAAGAGAAGAGGACGACGGTCCAAACCGGAAGCCCGGCTCGCGTCAAGGCCGCCATTGCAAATCCACGGTACAGAAACTCTTCGCACAGCCCCGCCGTCACTGCCAGCGCCAGAAAGGGAAGAAGCTCCGCTCTCGATTGAGGCAGGATTCGTTCGGCAAGGGATTGCATAAAGCTCCGCGCTTTTCCCGAAGATCGCCCCATGCGCCGCAGATTTAGCCACTGCAATCCACCCAAAGTCGCGGCGCCGACAATTGCCGCCAGAAGGATCCTTCCACGGCCGTGAACGACCAAACCCAATTCTTCGAGCGTCAACCCGCGTGCCCATGCTCGCCATGCCGTCAGCGCCGCTGCCAGCCACTGAAACGCGATGGTTGAAAAATAAAGCGCCAAACGTTCTCGCGCGCCCATCTGCTGAATCGCGAGCATTCTCTTTAATCGCAGGTGCCCGCGCCAAGGCAGGAGCACGCCAAGCGCTAAGAAGATAAGCCAGAAGTCCCAAGGCATCCGGCGATGAAACCACGATCCAAAGCGAAGCGCAACTTTTCGCAGCCGTACATTTTCGCAAAATTCGTGGTATCACCAGCGTGAAATCCGTCGCATCGTTATAATGTTCTTTGAACGAGCGAGGTGCCTCTTGGCGACGCCAGTAAAACTCACGTCGATGGCAAAAGCGGCCGGCTGCGCGGCGAAATTGAATCCCGCGACACTAGATGCAGTGTTGCGCAAACTTCCGCGGCAAACGGATCCGAACGTTCTCGTGGGTTTCGATACGAATGATGACGCCGGAATTTATCTCCTTGGCGAAAATCTCGCGCTCGTGCAAACAGTTGATTTTTTTACGCCCATCGTCGACGACCCATTTCTCTTCGGCCAAATCGCCGCCGCCAACTCGCTGAGCGACGTTTATGCCATGGGCGGCCGGCCCGTGACGTCGTTATCCATAGTGGGTTTTCCAGAGAAGGGCGATCCGGAAATTCTCGAGCAGATTATTCGCGGCGGCCTGGCCAAAATGAACGAAGCGAAGTGCAGCGTGATCGGCGGCCACTCGATCCGCAATGAAGACATGCTTTTCGGCTACGCGGTCACGGGGACCATCGACCCGCATCGCATTTGGCGCAACGTCGGAGCTAAGCCGGCGGATGCGCTTCTTTTTACCAAGCCGCTCGGAACCGGCGTCATCACTACGGCCCTGAAAAAGGACCGCGCTTCGGCGGAATCGCTCGCCGCGGCCGTTGCAGCGATGAGTGCTCTTAACGCCGCTGCTGCTGCGGCCCTGCACGATCTCGAAGATAAGGCGCTGCCCGCCCAGCCGGTCCACGCGGTGACTGACGTCACCGGCTTCAGCCTGCTCGGCCACGCACGAGAAATGGCGCTGGGCGATCCCGCCAACGGCCTGCAGCCGGTCTCGTTCGAATTCGATCACGCTGCCTTCTCGTATTTTCCAGGCGCGGTCGATGCCGCCCGCGAAGGGCATCTC
The DNA here is from genome assembly GCA_049792735.1 of Candidatus Acidiferrum sp. Classification (GTDB taxonomy): domain Bacteria; phylum Acidobacteriota; class Terriglobia; order Acidiferrales; family UBA7541; genus Acidiferrum. The sequence goes on along the minus strand of JBARBE010000090.1, from coordinate 5,607 downwards.
TCCGGCGGACTCAAAAACAATCGCGCCTTTATCGGGGAGTGCGCCGAATTCGAATCGACTGTTACTCCGGAATACCAAGATTTGCTCTTTGACCCGCAGACATCCGGCGGCTTTCTCGTGGCCATCGGCCCCGCTCACGCGGATTCCGCGCTGGCGGCGTTTGCGCGCCAGGGCGTTTCGGCGCACCGCGTTGGCCGCGTCCTGCCAAAATCCTCACCGTTGATCAGGGTTCTCTGAAACTGTGCAATCGTCGCGCGCGGTACCCAAGCAAAACGGGGCAGCTCACCAAGAGGACATCGATTAAGCTAAGCGAATGGACACCATCACCCACGGCATTGCCGGCGCGCTGATCGCTAAAGCTGCGTTCCGAGGCGAAGACATGTTCGTCTCGCGCCCCATGAATCGTGCCCGTATCGTGACCTGGTCGCTGATGCTCGGCGCAATTTTTCCCGACTCGGACATGTTCCGCGAATTTTTCTCGAGCAATCCGATGCTGATCCTCACGTGGCATCGCAGCATCACCCATTCGCTCGTTTGCATGCCGTTTTTCGCGCTTGCGCTGGCCGCCCTCACTCGATGGTTCGCGCGCTGGCGCAAATGGGACGCGCCCTCGTTGCTAGCATTGACGGGGATTTACGCCGTCGGCATTCTCAGCCACATTTTTCTCGACCTGGCCACATCGTTTGGCACAATGATCTGGTCGCCGTTGCGTTGGTCGCGCCCAGCCTGGGATCTCCTTTTCATCATCGACATCACGTTTACTGCGCTTCTTCTCTGCCCGCAAATACTCGCTTGGGTCTACCGCCAGCCGGAAGGGCTGAAAAATCGCGCCATCCTCACGTGGTCGGTGCTCTCGCTTGCCTCGCTCGGCGTCGCGGCATTATTGCAAAATGTCGGCGCGCCGATTTCTGCGCAGACTGCCGTGATTGTCCTCCTGCTCATCGCCGCGTTCTTTCTCCTCCCAACTGCTGGAGGCAAGGGACTGCGAGTCCCTTACGCAACATGGAACCGAGCAGGTCTCGCGGCCGCAATCCTCTACATTGGCGCAGCCGTCTATGCGCACCGTGTCGCGGTCGATCGCGTCAAAGAGTTCGTTTCTCTCTTCCAACTGAAAGCCGAATCACTCGGTGCACTTCCGCTTCCTCCATCGATTTGGCATTGGGATGGGCTCGTCAACACGCCGCACGGCGTATTCGAAGTGCGACTCGATCTCAGCGAACCAGCTTCTCCTGCGGACATCGAACATCGGTTCTATCCCGACGCTTTCCCCAATCGATTCATCGACGCCGCTGAACAGCTGCCCAATGTAAGAAAAGTCTTGTGGTTTTCACGTTTCCCTGTGGTGCGCTTTCATAAAGAAGGCAATGAAGCCATCGTGGAAATTTCGGACATTCGGTTTCAACAATTGCGCAGAGATCGCCCCGCGGCATTCACTTATCGCGTGAAGATGGACTTATCCGCCAACGTCATTTCGCAGGGGTGGGAGCGGGAATAGAACTCTGCGCCCAGCGAGCAAAGAAACGACAATTCGCAGTTCGTTTGAGCTTACTTTGCTTTGGCAGGATGAATGACTACCTGACGTTCTTCGCCCATGCCCACGCTCTCCGTGCGCACTCCGGGCATTTCCTTGAGCGCCAAATGAACGATGCGCCGCTCGCGCGACGACATGGGATTGAGACGGAATGGCTGCTGGGAAGCCTGCACACGCTCCGCTGCCACACGAGCCGTCATGCGCAGCTCTTCAAAGCGCAGCGCTCGATAGCCGCCGCTATCCAGGTGGATTTTTTCATGATAGGTAGGTTCGAGCCGCAGGGCGCGAAACGCGAGATGCTCGATGGCCTTCAAAACTTCTCCGTTGCGCTCCAGCAAAATCTCTTTGTCACGCCCGTCGAGATCAGCGATCACTTCCGCGTCCCCTGATGCGTCGGCCCCGGCCGGATCTATGGCCCGCACTTGCACCTTCAGGTCCAATCCCGATACGCGCACGATCTCTTCCAGAAACTGCCGCAACGCTCCCGCGGCCGCCTGGCGGTCGAGACGGCCTTCCCGGATAAGCTCCTGTGCCATGCGCCTCCGTAAAACCTGCGGTCCTACTTAACTGCCTGTGGCGATCTCTCTACGATTTCTTCCCGCGAGGCAACTGCTTCGGCGGCGGAATCGGCGGATGCTTGCGATTCAAGTACCACTGCTGCCCGATACCCACCACGCCGCTGGTGAGAATATACACTGCGAGGCCGCTCGGGTACGGAATAATCATGAACAGTCCCGCCATGCCAATCGGCATGATCTTCATCATCTTCTGCTGCTGTGGATCCGTCGCGGGCATGGGCGTCATTTTCGAGGCAAAGTACATCGATAAGCCCATCAAAACCGGCAAAATATAATAAGGATCTTTTGCAGAAAGATCCGTGATCCAGCCGAACCACGGCGCGTGCCGCAATTCAATTGTTCCGTTCAACGCCCGGTACAGCGCATACCAGATCGGCATCTGCAGGAGCTGCGGGATGCAGCCGCCCACCGGATTAATCCCTTCCCGGCTATAGACGGCCATCACCTCCTTGTTCATCTCCTGCTTCTTGGGATCGTTCATCTTGTACTTCTTGTAACGATCCTGAATCTGTTTGATTTCCGGGGCCACCCGCTGCATCTTTAGGGTCGTCTTGTAGCTCGAGATGCGCAGGGGGAAGAGCAGCATATTGATGACGAGCGTGAGCACCACAATCGACCAGCCCCAATTCGGCACGTAGTTGTGGATCCACTTCAGCCCGTGAAACAGCGGGTCCGCGATAATCTCCAGCCAGCCAAAACTCACCAGCGCCTGCATCGGTGGTTTCATGGCCTTCAAAATGTCGTAATCTTTTGGCCCGACGTAGACGCGCAGCGCCAGCGGCTTCGCCGTTGTGGCCACGGCTACTTCCGAGACGGGCTCCTGCTCCTCTTTCCCGTCCGCTCCCTGCACCGTGCGCATCACCTTCCAGTAGCGTGTTTCTATCGAACCGGGCGCCGGCTCTTTGATGGGCAAGAAAGCCGCGGCAAAGTAGCGGTCTTCAATTCCGGCGTAGTCTTTGCCCCCCATCCAAATTCCGGGGCCCCATTTTTCGGGACCTTCGAGTTTCTTGTAAGCCAATGTGCTTAGCGAACCGTTTTCGCTATAGAACGTGTAGACCGTCTCAACGGGGGCTGGATTGGCCACGGTCAAATCGCCGAACCCTCCCAGCCACGCCAATCCCGCTTGCAGGGGCGTGCCGTTCAACTTGACGGAAGTCTCCACGCGCATCACATAGGAATGATCGAATTGAAAAGTTTTTGTGACTTCGAGGTGTCCGTCGCTCCAGGTGAGTTGCAATTCTGCCGGAGCCTCCAGCGGATTTGCCGGAAGGGCTGCAAAGTGTGCCGCCGCGTCTCCTAAGTGAGCGCCCGCCTCAGGGACCTGGGCCACGTACAAGCCGGAGTTCGCCTGCCCCTCAAGCTGCGCATCCTCCAACACGACGGAGAAAGGCCAGGCGCCAATCTGTGCCGACGCTTGGGGATGGACCACGTCCAGCACGCGTGGCGGCTTCGCGTCATCTTTATATTTCTTGAGCTGCCAGCTTTTCACCACGCCGCCGCGGTTGGAAATCTCCACGCGGTACAGCGCGTTTTCCACCACGATGGTGCGCTCTTGCGAGTCCACCTTCACAGGCACGACCGCCGCAGGCGTCGGCGCAATCGCCGTTGCACTTCCTCCAGGCGAAGCAGAGTTCGGCGTGTTTTGCGCCGAGGCACCGGCGACTGGCGAAGGTGTACCCGCGGCGCCGCTTGACGCTGGCGCGCTTACTCCTGGTTTGTCGGGTTGCGGTAAGTGCGCAGGCGGTTTCGGCGCAAAAAACTTGACCCAGAGCAGAATGACCGTGATCGAAAGGATCGAGGCGATCAGAATGCGCATTTCTGAAGAAAGCTCTTTTTTCTTTTCCGGTTCGCTCACGAATGGGCCTCTCTGGGAGTGGCGCCGCGGCGGCCCGTATCTTGCCCCGACTCGTCGGCCTTCTGCGCCTCAGCTTCTACATTTTCCGGCACGGGGTCGTACCCAAATTTGCGCGACAATGGATGACACCGCAGCAGCCGCTTCAAGCCCAGCCAAGTCCCCCGCATCACGCCAAATCGCTCGATCGCTTGATAGGCATACATCGAACAAGTTGGGTCAAACCGGCAACCGCCAGGCATGTGCGCTGACAGATACACTTTATAAATACGCAGCGCCGCCAGCGCCGCTTTCACCGCAGGTGGTGGGACAGACTTCAGTCTGTCCTCTTCTTTCGGATTGCTAGTGCCGCTCGTCTTCATCAACGCATTCATATGCTCTTCATCAATCGCAACAGGTCCGCCGCCAACACAGCAAATTCCGCCCGCGCCACGCTGCTCTTCGGATGAATCACGAAGTCCCATCCCGCCGGTATCTCTTCGCGATGGCAGCGCACAATTTCTCGCATGCGCCGCCGGATGCGATTCCGTATCACCGCGCCGCCCAGCGCCTTCTTGATGCTGAAACCGAAGCGGCTCACCGGCAATGGATTGGCGCGAAAAAAAACTGTGAAGTGAGAACTGGAGCGGCGCTTTCCGGCGCGGTACACGGCGTCGAATTCGCCGCGCCGCACGAGCCGCGCCTCGCGCGGAAATTCCAGGCGCCCGGGACTACTAGGGCGTGAGGCGATGGCGTCCCTTCTTGCGGCGCGCCGCCAGAACTTTGCGGCCGCCTACGGTCTTCATGCGCGAGCGGAATCCGTGCGTCTTTGCGCGGCGTCGCTTCCGCGGTTGAAATGTGCGCTTTGGCAAAACACTCCCCCTTTGGTTGCGCGGTCCCAGGCTGGGTTCGCTGGGGCCGGTTCTTCCTGTGAACACAAAGCAGCCGTCAAGCCGCGTGAGCGACAGGTGTCGAATTTACAAGTGTAGACGACCCTCGCGCGCAGGGTCAAGAAATCCGCTGATTTGGCTGCTCCTTCAAATCGTCAAGTTGCCGCATAATCTCTTTCGCGAATGAAATAGCCGTGAAACAACCATCGCTTCCAAAACTCGAAACGGTTTCTCCCGTCTGGACCGATTACGAACTTCTCGACACCGGCTCGGGCCGCAAACTCGAACGCTTCGGTGCCATCTCTCTGATTCGCCCCGAACCGCAAGCGGTGTGGTCGCCTTCTCTTCCCAAAGAATCTTGGAACTCGGCCCACGCCGAATTTGTCCAACCCGACCACAGGATGCAAGGCACATGGCAGTATAGTCGGCCGCTTCCGTCGCGCTGGAAGATGCGCCGCCAAAACCTCGCCTTTTGGGTTGCGCCCACTCCTTCCGGCCACCTCGGCGTTTTTCCAGATCAGGCCTGTCACTGGGATTGGCTCGCCGCACTCATTGCATCCGCAAACACCGCTCCAAAAATCTTGTCTCTCTTCGGCTATACCGGCATTGCCACTCTCGCCTGCGCCTCTGCAGGAGCGCACGCCACTCATGTCGATGCTTCCCGCAAAGCCATCAAGTGGGCTCGCGAAAATCAGTCGCTCTCGCAGCTTGAAGATCGACCCATCCGCTGGCTCGTTGACGACGCTACATCCTTCGTCGCGCGCGAAATCCGCCGGG
>JBARBE010000089.1:0-4124 GCA_049792735.1 Candidatus Acidiferrum sp. | reverse complement strand
GAGCGGGACTTCCGGCACATCAAATCCGATGACCTGGACCTGCGGCCGGTGTTCCACCGGCTGGAAGAACGCGTCCGGGCCCACGTGCTGATCTGCATGCTCGCCTGCTACCTGACCTGGCACCTGCGCCGCGCCTGGGCGCCATTGACCTACACCGACCAGAACCCGCCCCGGCAGGACAACCCCGTCGTCCCCGCCCGCCGCTCGGCGGCCGCGCAGGCCAAAGCCTCATACCAGCACGACCCGGCCGGGCAGCCCTACCACAGCTTCCGCGGCCTGCTCGAGCACCTGGCCACCCTGACCCGCAACCAGGTCCGCTTCGCCGGCACCACCGCCACCGTCCCGATGCTCGCCGAGCCGACCAGCACCCAGCGGCAGGCCTTCGAGCTCATCGATACCGCGATCCCGCTCACCTTGAAGTAGTAGCCAGAACACCATCCGGCCATTGCGGTAAAAGACCAGCTCAGACCCGAAATAGCCTACCGAACTGGCCGTAACTTCGGGCTAGCGGGTGCCTACTGTGCCTCGGGCTGAATGTGACGCATGCGGGCGTTTACGAGTCGGCGCAGGCTGCGGATTGTGTTGGCGTCGTCGGGGAGTTGGTTGAGATCCTCGACCCATGCCTCGGCAGCTGCGACTTGCTCACGGACGACGTCGGCAGCGAGCCGTCCAGGAATACCGATGGCTTGGCCAAGGCTTCGTAGCATCGGCCAGGAGAGTTGCTGGCGGATTCTGCCGCCGATAGGCAGTGCCATGGTGCGGTCGCCGTAGACAGCGGAAGATGGCAGGTCGTACGCCGGGGTGACTCTCCACTCGCCCCGCTGGTCCCTGAGTATCGCGAGATTCTTGGCATGGAGATCTCCGTTGCCGGAGAGGTATGCGAATACAAGCAGGCGGTAGAGCTCGAGGGCAGCCACGCCGGGTGCGCGGCAGTGTCGCGCCAGTCCGGCAATGGCGTCCTCGGTAGAGATGACGTATTTGTCGCCTGGCCACCGGCCGAGAACCTGGCAGGCGTCCTCCACGGCAAGTGGCCGGACGAAGTCTCCTTCGAGGATCCGGTCGAATCTGTTCACAAGCAGGCCCGACGCTCCTCGCTTGTCATGCACCAGTTCCACATTCGCAAGTCGTAGCCGGGTGTGTGCGGCGGCGCGGAAGAAAAATGCCTCGTTTTCTACCAGGTACGGGAATTCCGGTGGGTTGAGCTTAAGGATGTAGGCGTGTGATCGGCCCAGAACTGGGATGTTCAGCATCTGTCCGGAGATCTTGTCCTGCACGCCTGGCAGCGCGACGCGATCCGGTTGCTGCCCGATTGCCTGGGCGAACAGGTCGGCGAAGACGACCTCACTGAAGTCCTCAACAACGACTGGCTTAGTTTCGGCGGCTGTATCGCCAGCTGGGAGGACCTGGACATCGCCAATGGTGTCGCTACCGACCGCGAGCAGCATCGAGAATTCGTCGTCGGCTGAGGTGCCCACAGTGCGGCGCAGCGCGGTTAGTCGTCTGCCTTCCGGCAGCAGCCCGGCGAAGAACGCGGGCACCGCCGCTGCGGGTGCGATAAAGGCTTCTGCTCTCATCGGCAGGCTCCATGCCACCGGCGGCTTCCCGGAGTCGAGGTACTCCGCCAGATAGAGGAACTCTGTGCGATCGGGTAGCCGGTGCAGAACACCAGCCAGCACCCCTGCCTTGTAGACGTCCGCAGTCTTTACAAGCCGCAGTTGGCGCAGAGGAGTGCGGGCCACCCGACTCAGCCTTTGCCCTGGCGGATAACACCAGTACCTGGCTCTAGCGCAAGGTCTAGACCCAACTGGCCCAGTACGGCGAGTACTTTGTCGAGGCGCAACGTTGGCTTGCCTTGTTCGAGGGTATGGACAAAGCGTGCGGACACGCCAGCAAGCGCTGCGAGTTCGTCTTGTCGAAGTCCCAGCTCAAGTCGTCGGCGCCGGAGCTCATCCGCCCAGAACGCAGAATAATCTGCTCGATCGTGCATACTGGGAGTGTACCTCTTTGAGCAGCACGCACCACCGCAATCAATGTGCACGATCGCGCATATTGATTTCATGGCTGACCTAAGTTCGCTTCCCATGCCGTCAATATGATCGATCGTGCATACAACTCGGTCGGTCGAGGGCACGGCTCAAAGCTGCCTATCCCTTCAGCGGGGTGCGGCATACAAGACCTTCGTCACGCTCGGGAGCCCGCCTACTCAAAGCTAACGCGCTGCCTGACCGCCGCAGAGCAAAAAGGGGGCTCGAGCGTCGTCGCCCAGTGGCGTCATCATCAGCTGCGCGACACCAGCGCCGAACGCTGTCTCGATTGATCGGCCGGCAGCCAGGGCCTGGTAGAAACCGATACTGAAGCGGACTGCGGACTGGTCTCCCACTGGCTGCCGCATGCCGATGACACACAGACCGGCTGCCGCCAGCGCCTGAGCCAGCCGCTCGGTACGGCACGCGTTGACGACGACACAGCGGATGCCCTGGCCAGCTGCCTGGAACGCCCGCACCACCCCATCTACCGGGATGGTGCGGGCGTAACCGTATTCATCTCCGACTACGATGCTTCCCTCTTTGGTATCACCGTGCCCGGCGAAGTGGACGAAGTGCGGTTCGACAGCGAAAAGAGCTTCTGTGATGTCGTGCGGCTGCACCGCCCACCGGCTTTCCAGCCGGATGTTATCGCGCTCCCGGCTCTGACTGACGGTTTGCTGGATCTCACGGAACTCTTCCTCGACGCGCAACCGCCGCTTCCCCGGATGGGCGGGGTCGACGGGGTTGGCGGCAAGGTAGAGCACCTTGATCAGTCCCGCGGGTGATTGCGGGAACTTCACCGCTGGCGCCGGGTTGCTGCTCACGCTGACTGTTGCCACCGTCGGACCGGGACGACGCCCACGCGGCCCGCTGTAGGTGAGATCGAAATAGACCGGCACTTGCGTGCCCGCCTCTTGAGCGCGCACATAGAAGGAAGCGTTCGCTGCGGCGCCGACCGCCAGCCGGTCGAGCGCAAACGTTCGGCTACGTTCATCCACGTCGACCTGGCCACCCAGGTCGAGCCTCAGCTTCTCCGCGTCTCTGTCGCCTACGTTGTTCAAGCGACAGTGCAGCATGGCCCATTCACCGAGCGGTAGCTCGTGCGTCTGCAGTTCAATGCTTATCCGCGGTCCAGGCGTCGGGCGGGGTGCCGGGTCGGGGGCTGGGTAGACGATGATCTCCGCGGTGAAGCCGGCTTTACGGTGAGGCTTGCCATTGTGGTCCTGATAGGAGAAGTTAGGGCTCGTCAGGGTATAACGTCCGGTCTTTTCGGCGCGGATCCGGAGCTTCTCGCAGATTGTTTCCCCGGGGAGAAGCCGGATGGGGCCTATCCTTTCCTTTCCGCGAAGCCGCATGATGCCAGCTGGCAGCCTGATCACGAAGATAACGTTCAGGCACTCATACGGCCCGCTGTTGGTCAGGCAGATCTTCAGGTCAGTGTCGCCGAAGTGAACCGGCGAGATCGCGACCTCGATCATCAGCTTTCATTTCCGAGGGGGAAGGACCCCAGGTGGTATTCGCGGCGGCATTTCCGGCAGTGCACGGCTTCGTGTCTTGCCTTCCTCGGTACCGCGGCGAAGGCATCGTCAAAAATCACCACCAAATCTTTTGAGCACAGAGGCTTGCCGCAGTGATGACACACCGCGACGGGTTTTTGGCTCTGATCATTACACTCGGCGCATTCCCAGCCCAATATCGGATCACCCTGTCTCACTAGCCGCGGAGTTCTGACGTCCCAGCGTGTCCAGCGTCAGATCGCGAAGCCGCTTGTACTCCTCTTGGACTTTCTGCTCCATTTCGGCATCGGTGTGGGCACCCTTCACCACGATCCGGACCTGTGTGCCCCCTCCGTCCGGGCGGATACCGCCGCCATGAACCTCCTCCCCGATCAGGATGATGTGGAATTCGATGGGGTAAACACCGACATACCTCCGGCCCTTGATGTCCCAGTAACGCTGCAGTTCGTTGGCTCGCTTGCCGCTACGAGGCGGGTTCTCGATTACGTGCTTGACGTAGTAGCCTTCCTCGCTCATCGCGTTGGTCAGCGCAATAACCGCCTCGTCATCGGGGATCACGGGAAAGCTGTCAGCATAGCTA
>JBARBE010000088.1:0-12302 GCA_049792735.1 Candidatus Acidiferrum sp. | reverse complement strand
GCAAAAACCACGGTGAGAGAAAACCCCAACTCAAAATTAGGCAATGGCTTAAAGCTGAATCTGGTTCCGTCTAGAAAAGGCTGACGACTGAGAGGTTGGCCAAACTGGCCCACAAGGCCCGTGTTGGTCTGGTAGACGAAATCATGCCCTGTAGGCTGCCCGAGAAACGATTCAATGCGCCACGGTCCCAGCCAACCCAAAAAACTGGGGAGCTTGAACGGCGAAACACGGTTAATGCGAAACATGTTGATGGGCGCGGCATCATCGCTGAACATGAGTGGGCCGCCCAGGCTGGGTCCCCACCACAGAGTCTGCGGCCCGAAAGTGATTTGCCAGTTGGAAAAATTCAGACCGATATACGAGTCCAATAGTTGAAAGCGATTCACCGTAGCGAATGGAGTGGGAGGAGCGACAGAAGGAAGACCATTGCTGTTGGATATGAATTGTCGAGCGCTTTGGGAGAAAGCCGGAGCTGATGAGGAGTGTTCGTACTCTGCCCGAACGTAAGCTACCAAGTGGCCTTCGGTGGTCCATGCGGAGAAACCATCGTCAGTATTAAATCCTTCCTGGTAAGGCCTTCCGTAATCATTAATGATCGTCTGTCCAAAGTTGAAACCATCCGTGAGGGGCTGCCCGGAGATTCCCGTGAGGCGTGTGTAGATCGATTCTACTCGGGCCCCCCTGTTGTCGCCTGCGCTCATCTCGCGCATCTCGCCGGCAAATTCGTTCGAGAGCTGCGCATATATTTTTTCAGCTTCGGATGAGCTGCTGTCCTGGATGTTTTGGCTTTCGGCCTCATTGAGCAACCGGACGCATTCCAGGCGTGTCCACGGGCGCATGCCTAACATTCCGCTCTTCACATAACCCATTGCCGCGAGGCGATCGAATGCGGAATAAACCCAGCTATCGATGGGGACATACGGTGAGCCCATATTGCTTGGAGTGAGATTTGCATTGGTGCGAAAGAGCTGGCTGACGGAGCGCCAGGCTTCGCCACCGAGTTCCGGATCATGATTTCGGCTGTAGATATTCTGAGCGATGAGATTGCCCATCACGCTACCGATGAAGACATCCGAAGGAAAATGCTGGCGGGCGCGCATTCGCGAGTAGTCCACAAGCGACGCGAGGCCGTAGGCCATGATCTTCACGAACGGGCTGGGATACTCATGCGCGATCACCCCCGCGACAGACCAAGCGGCCGCCGCATGTTCCGAGGGAAATGAGGTTCCGCCACTCTGAAAAAACGGCCCAGTACCGTCGCCCTGATAAGGCCGCTCGCGCCGCAGCGAGTATTTAAAGGACTCTACCACCACCAAACTATTCAACGCGGCTTCACCAGCAAGAAAGCCCGTCTCGCTCCAGTGGTCGTTGTGCTTCACGTGACCCAACAACCACATCCCACCAGCGCCTCCCACGAGGGCCCCTATACCGACGTTGGAAAGATTCTTGTATTGACTAATGGTGTTCGGGTTGTGGGAGATGTGCATGCTGTAATCAGTGTCGGTCACGAAGAGACCAGCCGTGATTCCGCTCAACGGCAGTAGCCATTGGGTGTCCGACAGCCGGATTTTTGCCGGACTTGTCCAGATTTGCTTTTGGTCTTGCAAAAACTCCTTTCCGAGCCCTTTCACGCCGTGCGGCCGGGAAGGGGGGGATATCGAATCCGGGTCGGCAGCAATTCTCTTTTTCGTGCCTTCCACCTTGACTTCCGCCTTAGAGCCGCTCTGTTTTGCGTCTCCTTCACTTTGCCCCTGCGCTTGAGGCGGCGCGGGTCTTGAGACTGTTGCGGTCAGCGTCAGACTCGACGCCACCCAGCTAAACGCCAGCACGATGAGATACCCCCGCATCATGAAAATCCCTCGTCACGGATGTATGTACGCGACCGCAAGGGCTACAGACGAAGCCACCTGCGCTGTTTGCAAGAGTGGCGCCCAATTACGGCCAGCAATCTTTGGCGCCTTTTCGGGCACAACGATGGTGTCTCCGGCTCGCAGGGTCGCATTCATCGGATCGCCCCCCCACCAGCCTTCACTGTTGTTTTTCGCGGCAATTACAGATCCGTCGGCGCGAATCACGAATACGGCCTTCTTGTCTGCGAGCTGCGACATACCACCCGCCTGGCTGAGGTACCACTTGGCGCTCCTGCCGGGAATAAAACCGACCGCCGTGGGATTGAATACTTGTCCGGAAACGGTCACGTAGTTCGCACTCTTGGGAATGATCAGTACGTCGCCATCCCGCACAGGAATGTCCGCGGGTGTGTTCCGCCACGAGTGCACATCCGCGCGGACATGAATAACGACACGCCCAATCGGCGCAGCCATTTCAAGCTGGTCAAGCGTCGATTGCGTCTGGGCAATGGCCGATAGCTTCGCGTTTTTTTGATCCGTATCCGCTTCCGGCAAATTCCGTAAATAGTTTTGTTCAGCCTTCAGCCGCAGGATGAGCTCGACATGTGATTTCGCCTCGAGGTCGCGCACCTCTTTTCGAACCAAGACAGCGCCGTAGGGATAGGCCTCTGGACCGAAGCCTCCGCTCCGCGCCAAGACTGAACTAAGGCGTTCGCCGGGCTCGATCCCGTACGTGCCTGGATGCAAGACTTCGCCGCGCACGGTCATGGATGCGCCGATATCGTTCCAACGTGGGAGCTGTCGAATCGTTAGAACATCCCCATCGCGGAGTGGCACGTCGTCCTTCCCCTCACCAGTCATCGCCGCCCTAAGGTTCACTTCCAAGCGATCGCTCGGAGTCGTCGAGGAAGCGTTTGGGTCGAAACGGGAGAGATCCGCGCTTTCGGTATAGGCGCTCCGCTTCAAGCCTCCGGCCACATGAACCAAGTCTTCGAGATGCATATTGGTGGTAAGCGGGTAACGCCCGGGCTTGGCCACTTCACCGGTGATGTAAACGGTCGGCGGGTCAACGCGCGCCGGATTGCGATGGATCAGCAGACGGTCGCGCGGTTGAAGGAGAATATTCTCCATCGGATCGCCCGCGAGTGCCTCGCGGAGATCGACGCTCAGAATTTTCAGTGAGCCGTCGGGCTGCGTGCGGAAGAGCTGTGCGGAGTCCAGCGAGGCATCCTGTGTGACGCCGCCGGCCAGATAGATCGCGTCTCTCAAATGAGCTTCGCCGGAGGTGCGATACTTCCCCGGCTCCCGCACTTCTCCACCGACCCAAATTTCCGGAGCCGGCTGAAAATCGTAGCGGCTGAAGATGCGAACAGTATCAAGCGGTTCCAGTTTCGGCGCGGAGGCGGGATTCGCAAGAGCCGCAGACAGATCGAAGCTCTCGACGCTTGGGTGAAAGTCCGGTGGATTTAACCTGACGATCTCTGCATAGTGCGGCGCGGGTTCAGGCAATAAATCTTTGTAGGAGCCGATGAGGCCGGAAAGCGTCATCCCCTCCTTATAAGAATAACGCCCAGGCCGCAATACATGTCCCTGAAGGTAAATTGCGTCTTCGTTGTAAGGAGCTATCGGAAAAATGTGAATTTCGTCGCCGTCGTTGATCTTGAATGCCTCGAGTTTTTTCTTCGCGGAATCCGCGTCCTCGGTGGGCGAAAGATCAAGGGCGAGCATGGTGCGCTTCTCGTGGGCTTCCACGCGCTGAACCTCGATGTGCCGGAGCGTGGCAGCCGGCAGGATTCCTCCAGCGAGTTCGAGCACGTCCTCGAGCGATGTTTCGCCGTGCAACTCGTAAATCGCCGGCCGGCGCACCATGCCATCCACCGTGACCTGTGGTCCGACGGAAGGGACAAGCAAAGTGTCGCCGTTTTCCAGCCGGCCCATGCCGGAACGCACGCCGTGCAAAAGCAAATCGTAAGCATCCACCTCTTCAACAAGTTGTTTGCCGCGATAGTGTTTGAGCGCCCGCAGCGAGCCGCGAGGCGTTACGCCGCCCGCGGCAAAGAGCGCGTTCAAGGGAGTGGAAAGAGAGCTGATGTCGTAAGCGCCGGGCGCCAGCACGTCGCCGACTACGTAGACGCGAACCGTTCTCAATCGCGAAAGCGAGACATCCGCTGAAACGTCCCGATACTCGGTCCTCAGGGCCTGCTGCACAGCGGACTGCACATCCCCCAGATTTCGCCCGCTGACGAGAAGCGGCCCGGCTTCGGGCAGCGAAACGCGGCCCTCACGATCGACAACGCGGAACAGCCGTTGCGAAACGCCGCCCCAGAGATCAATTTCGAGACTGTCGCCGGGGCCGAGGACATAGTCAGGGCCGACCGGCAGATCCATGGGGATGGCTCGCGGGTCATTTGTGGTGTTACGAAAAACGTCGAGCCCAAAACGCTCGATAGGGCGCTGTCGAGAGGATGCTTGAACATACATGTCGTAGAGTGAGGGGATATCGGCGTAGGGATTCGCGCGATGAACCATCCTCACCGGCGTTATGTCCTCTTCATTTTCATTCGTACCCCCCCAGAGAGATCTTGTGGGCGAACGCGGTGCCGTTGCGCTTCTGGTTGGTGCGATTCCTGGGTTAGCGCTGAGATCGGTGAGATTCGGAGGCAAGTTCCGTCCCGCAGACACTCCATCCAGCGCACCTTGGCCCATACCTTGTGAGTTCGCCAAGGGATTGCTGTTTGGCATAATCGAACCGGAAGTCAATTGAAGGTCGGGCGAGACACTATCAACGCTCGCACCGTTGAGGGGATTTGCGTCCTGCGGTATTCCGTCGGCTCGCAGAATCCTCGAGGGGCTTTGTGAGGGCTCTTGCTCGGGCAACGTCTGTGGGTTCGTCGGGGGCGGGTTCATTCCCCCGGGAGTGCGCGTATTTTGGCGACGGTCCGCTGGCGACTGCTGCGAACAATTTTCGTCTCGACGAGGATCACACGTTGTGGTGCGTTCCAGGTCTTGATCGCTTCTTTGTGGCTTGAGCGAATCCGCATCTTCCTGGGCCTCGATCTGGACCAATCTGCGCGCCCGTTCCTGAAGCACCAATTGTTTTTCTTTTGCGAAGTCCGAATCTGGATTCGGGGTGGGCATCAAGTAGCCATATCTCTGCAACAGCCTTGTGGCTACTGAGCGGAATACAATGTCCCGCTCCAAGCGTTCGAAAATGGCTTGATCCGTCAGCTTCGAATCTTCGACGACTTGGCCGTTGTCCGTCGCTTCCTTTGCTATCCATCGCTTCAGCTCAACCATCAGCCCCTGATTCAAACTCAAGACTCCACGAATGTCTGTGGCAGAAGCCGCTACGCGGTCCAGGTTTTCCTGGCTCAAGTCGGGCGTTTGTTCAACTCCATATTCATTTCTTCCCTGTTCTCTGGGCGAACGGGATCTCTCGTTTTGCTGCTGTGCACTGGCTACCGCGCAGATGGAGAACGCGATGGCCAGGCCTGTGAAGATTTTCATCGTTTTTTTGAAGCTCACCATAGTCTCACCTTAGTGCTGGGTCCGGACTGCTTCAATTGGCACCATTCGCCATCAGCTTGTTTCGCATGGCGCTCAGTATTCCTTCTTCGGACGCTTCGATGTCGTTAGAGTGAATCTGCAACGAAGCCCAGTAGTACACGATGTAGTTTTTTTCGGGTGCGACGGCGATCACGTGCACGTCGGGATGCTCGCGGAGCAAAACGTCGCAGATGAGTGGCCGCCTGCCCGGCTGGTCGAGGGCAATGACCACAAAATGTGGCATTGTCTTTCTCACTGTCTCCGAGATCTGCGACTCGTCCGCGACCTCGCCAACAATTTCTATGTCGGGTTGATCCGCAAAAGTTGTGAGGACAATTTCCCGCATGAGGCGGGGATGGTTCGCCACGAGGACCCGAATGGATTTTTCCATGGCACACTCCGTGCCTTGGAAGTCTCCTTGTTTCAGCCAGTTGAAGTAAGCATCAAAACATATCTACAGGGCAGGACTAGTACGCGCGGACCATTTGTGGTACAGACGCTTATAGTACAGGTACCTAGATAGCAGGTGCGATGACCCATACCCAACCGTCCTAGTTTGCTTTTGAACCAAAGGCAAAAAAGTCGCCACATCGCTGGAAATATCGTCTATTGAGCGAATACTTTGCAAAACGACGCCGTCAGTACTTTATAGGTACTGTTGACAGCAGCAGTCTCCGTTAGTTAGGTACTCAGTACGTCCTGTTGAACAGATTAAATGAATTCAAACTCTTCATTGTTGACATTAGAGCTAGTGACGCTTTACCATGGCTAGCCAGGTCGGCGATAACCCGTTTCGTTTTGTGGGATACTTGTCGTTACCTGCGAACCATTCGGCCTCAAAAATTTGGTGAAAGATGAACGAATTGGTCCCCGTTTCGCCTGTACGTGTATTTCCGCTGATTTATAATCGCCTCTTGCGCGAAGCCCTAGTTCGCCTGTTTCGTAAAAAGCCTGACTTTGAGGTCGTGGAGCAAGCCTCCGCGACTGACGTAACACCCATGGGCATCTTCAAAACTGAGTGCGACGTCTTGCTGATCGATTCTTTTGTTCCCAGCCGCCTTCCGCCATGTTTAGCTGGTCCGGGTGGAGCTCGCGCGGATTTTAAGGCCGTTGTCATCGGGATGGAGGATGACGAAGAGCAATTCATGGAGGCCGTCCGCTTCGGAGTGGGCGGCTATCTATTGAAAGATGCCTCTGCATCGGACGTCGTTAACGCCGTACGAGCGGTTGTTCGCGGCGAGGCGGTGTGTCCACCGCATCTTTGCTCCGCGCTATTCCGCTTCGTGGCTTGCATGCCCAAGGAGAACCCGCTCCAAGACTCATCGACGAAACCTGATCTCACTTGCCGACAGCAGCAATTGGTTACTCTCGTTGCCAAGGGTCTCACCAACAAAGAAATCGCTTCCCACTTGAATCTCTCTGAGTTTACAGTGCGGAATCACATTCATCGGATATTGAAACAGGTGGACGCCGGGAGCCGGACTGAAGCCGTGGAAACCATTCGCGCCCGCGGTTACACGATCAGTTGAGGAGGATTCCCTCTGACTGCGTTTCGGACGGAACTGGCATTAAGATCTCGTACGCCCACGTAACATAGATGGCGGGCGAAATCCGAGGAGCCGTGTTGCAGATTGTAACTTACGCTTTACTGCTTTTGGCGGTGCTGCCGTTCATTTACTACCTGTTGTCTCTTTATTGCATCGTCGATTATTTTCGCACAGCGCGCAAGGCCCCGCTGGGAAAAACTGCCTTCATGCCCCCTGCCAGCATCGTAAAGCCTGTGCGCGGCCTTGACTATGAAGCTTATGAAAACTTCGTCAGCTTTTGCCGGCTGGATTACCCGGAATACGAATTGTTGTTCGCGGTTTCCGATATAAACGACCCTGCTGTTGCGGTAATCGAAAAGCTCCGAGCTGATTTCCCCGCCACCTCCATCCGCTTGATCACGAATGTTCCCCATGTGGGCGCCAGCGATAAGGTAAATAATCTTTGCCAGTTAGCTCAAAACGCGAAGTACGATCTGCTGGTCATGAGCGACAGCGACGTGCGCGTGGAGCGTGATTATCTCAAGCAGGTCACCGCTCCTTTTGCCGATCAAAACGTCGGCGCGGTTACCGCATTCTATCGGAGCCAGAGCGCTGGGAATCTGGCATCGAATCTGGAGTCCTTGGGCATGTACATGGACTCCGCTCCGGCCGCCCTTGTGGCAATGAAAATCGAGGGCCGGCTGGGGTTCGCTTTTGGCTGGACCATGGCCACGTCCAAGAAGCACCTGGCAGAAATTGGCGGTTGGGAAGCGATGGTCAATCATCACTCCGAAGACTTTGAGCTTGGCAAGCGTATCGCTCTTCGCGGCCATCGCGTGGTCTTGATGCCTAAGCCTGTCTCCATGGTTTTTTCCAGAGAAACCGTTTCAGAATATTTTCATCGTGAACTGCGCTGGTCGATCGCCTTGAAGAGCGCTCGGCCATCGGGCTATCGCGGGCTCATTTTCACACACGGATTGCCATGGACATTGCTCGGAGCGGCGGTTGGAGTGTCGATTGGTTCGCCGGTATTGGCTGGATCTCTTCTGCTCTCCTACCTCATCCTTCGCGTTGCCATCACTTGGCTGACTGGAAGATGGGGGTTAGGAGATCGCCGGGTTCTCCAACTCATTTGGCTCGTTCCCGTACGAGATGCGATTAGCTTTGTTGTTTGGCTCGCGGGATTCTTCTCGGAAAAGGTTGTGTGGCGCGGCCTCGAATACCGGTTACATCAAGGCAAGCTCAGTCCTATCCCATCCAAAACCACAGTCCTCCCTGCGCGCCGCGAACCCGTGTCCTCGGTAGTCGGATATGGAGTCAAAAGTTCGCCCTGACAATCTGAATCAGTAAGCGCCTAATCTTAGATTATTGTGGGAGGTATCGCCGCCGGCCTGGATAGAAGCATTGCCCATCCGTCACGAAGTCTGTTCCACTTTGGGTGAATAGAACGAAGCGTTCTGGTATCCCGACTCCGCTTCGCGCGCAACGAAATCATGTGGTGGGCCACAAGTCTTACGTGGATCACGAACTCAAGAACGCCTTTCTTTCGCGCCGGCTTCGCGATCCCCCGAAAAACCCCGTGGTAATCGCTAAATATCCCCACCTTCACCACTAACTTCGCCAGCGTACTCAGCCCTTTCAACACATAGCGCACGCTCAGCCCGAAAGTCGGCGGACCAAAATGATTTGGTGGGCCCGCCAGGATTTGAACCTGGGACCAACGGATTATGAGTCCGCTGCTCTAACCGCTGAGCTACGGGCCCGCCTCAGTCCAACATGGTACATCGAAAAGGCCGGGTGGCGCAGCACTTGGCTTGAGAGAATCTTGGCGAGAGACGGCGAGGCCAAAGGCGCGGTGTTCCCTTGAACTTCATCGGCGCGCACAAAAACAAGAACTAAGTTTGCCAGCATTTGCGGAGAGGCTGTCAGCAAATGTCTGCAGTCGAACGCCTTCGATCCATGGAACCAGGGAAAGTTGGTGCTGTGAAAAACGCACGTGGAGTTGGGAAAATGGGCTCTGGATTTCGCCACCGGTGCGGGTTGACTGGAGGCTGCATCGGACGTTCTTGCACGTCCGTGCTATCCATTCTAAGTGCCCATAAGTGATTCCATGCGTAGGACTTAGCAAGAGCCTGCCGTGGCACTGCCCGGTAGGTGCGGCCTCTCTTTTCCGCTTCCAGAAAGGTTGCTCATCTACGGACAAGCGACTATGCTGCAAGTGCCGCATCGGGCGCTGCCGAGGGCGCTCCCCGGGGTGTTGACCTCATGTACAAACTGAAGAAATTTTGCGCCTGGCTGCTTTGCGTTCTCTTGTTGAACGCAGCTCCTGCTTTCGCTGGAACGCAATCCAAACCTGAAGAAAATGCTCTCGACCAAATCCGCGCTTACATTTCGACGGGCTGGGATTCGCTCACTCGATCGCTCACCGACTGCAAAACGGTAGTCGACACGAAGCTCGCCACGGGTTCCGTTCTTTATCTTCCCGCCGATTTTCCGGAACCTGCCCCGGTACAGCAACTTCAAAAACAATGCAGAGTGCAGGTTTTGCATTTGCCGGGGGCAATTCATCACATCGGAGAGCTCGATCCATCCAAGATTGATCCGGCAGGGCTTCTTTACCTTGAAAATCGCTACGTCGTGCCGGGCGGAAGATTCAACGAAATGTACGGCTGGGACAGTTACTTCATCATTCGAGGACTGGTGCGCGACGGCCGCATCGATCTCGCAAAAGGCATGGTGGAGAATTTCTTCTTTGAGATCGAGCATTACGGCGGAGTGCTGAATGCTAATCGCACTTACTATCTGACGCGCTCGCAGCCTCCGTTTCTTACGTCCATGATTCTTGCGGTCTACGACGCCGAGAAAGAGAAAGGGAACCAAAACACCGAGTGGCTGGCGAAGGCTTATCGCTACGCGGTCAAAGATCATGAGCTCTGGACAAGCGAACCGCACCTTGCGGGATCGACCGGCCTCTCCCGTTACTATGATTTCGGCAACGGCCCCGCAGCAGAGAGCGTGAAGGATGAAACGGGCCACTATCGTCAAGTGGCAGCGTATTTCCTGGCGCAACAGGATTTCGGCCGGGATTATCTGGTGAAATCGACAACGACGAAGCCTTCTCCGATCGCGGCCGGCCCCCTGTTCGCGCTGCAACTTTGCGATGTTGCGAGAACCATGGCCCAGCCGGCTTGCGATCCGGCGGGCACTGTCGCGCTAACCGCCGACTACTATAAAGGTGATCGCGCAATGCGCGAATCCGGATTCGATATTTCATTCCGCTTTGGTCCTTACGGGGCGGCAACGCATCATTTTGCTCCGGTATGTCTCAACAGTCTTCTGTACAAATCGGAGAAGGACCTCGAGCAGATGAGCGCCACGCTGGGGCTCAAGGAAGATGCGGAGAAGTGGCGTCAGCGCGCGGAACAACGAAAGGCCGACATCCAAAAATATCTCTGGGACAGCGAGCGCGGCCTTTTCTTCGACTACAATTTTGACAAGCAAGCGCGCTCGACGTACGAGTATGTGACTACGTTTTATCCGCTCTGGGCGGGTCTTGCGACGCCTGAACAGGCGCGCGAGGTTGTAAAACACATCAGCGTATTCGAGCGGCCGGGCGGGCTGGTGATGAGTCCTTACGAAACGGGAGGGCAGTGGGACTATCCCTATGCTTGGGCGCCAAATCAATTGATGGCCGACGAAGGCATGCGGCTCTATGGTTTCAATGAGGCTGCGGACCGTGTCTCCTACAAATTCCTTTCCATGGTCATGGAGAATTTCCAGCGCGACGGCACCATTCGAGAAAAGTACGACGCGGTAAAACGCTCCTCGGAAACGCAGGTGACCGCCGGGTATCACGTGAACATCGTCGGATTTGGATGGACCAACGGAGTTTTTCTTGTCCTGCTGCACGAACTTCCGCAGAGCGACGCCGGACGGCTGGCAAAGGAACAGGCTCAGGCGCCTGTCGCCGTGCACTAGAGTTTTGTTCAGGGATCGCTCAGACCGCCGCCGAGCGAATCAGTTCGAGCCGGGATTCATCTCGAGCAGGAGTTGCGCCGGTCTGACCCGCGACCCACGACCCCATGCGATTTGCCGCCTCGTTCATCGCGGCAAGAGAATCGCGCCGCAGGTAGTGATAGACGAGCGCCGCAGTGAACGCGTCTCCAGATCCCACGGTGTCCGCGACTTGCACGGGAATCCCGGGGTGCTCGTGCGTGGCATATTCACTGACAAGCAAGCTGCCACGGGCGCCGCGCGTGATACATACCAGCTTTGAATGAAATGTTTGGCGAAGCCACCGCGCGGCGGACTCTTCATCGTGGAAGGAAAAACCAAGCAATTGCACCACGGTCGGCAGTTCATCGTGGTTTAATTTGATGATATCTGCTTGTTTGGCGGAATCGGCCAGAATCTGCGCGGAATAGTAAGACTGGCGGAGATTTACGTCGAAGACGCGCGTTGTTTCCGCCGGAATTCTCTTCAAGAAAGAGTGGATGGTTTGGCGAGACTGCGTTGCCCGCTGTGCCAGCGAGCCGAAACATACCGCATCGGCCTTTTGCGCCAGTGACTGCCAGGCAGGCGTCCATTCAAAGGAGTCCCATGCCGCGGGCTCTGCGATTTGAAATGTGGGCTGTCCGCCCGCATCGACTTTGACCTGCACGGTTCCTGTCAGATACTCCGGATCAACCTGTACATAGGAAGTGCTAAGACCAAGGCGTTCGAGGTGGCGTTTCGCTTCATCGCCAAGCTCATCCTGGCCGACGCGGCTGGCGACGATGCCCTCATCTCCCAACAGACTCGTCATGTAAGCGAAATTCGCAGGCGCGCCGCCAAGCTGCCGGCCATCTGGGAAAATATCCCAGAGCAGTTCGCCGAGCCCCACCGTCGTGAACTTTTTCATGATGGACGACCCATGCGGTCCTAGGCGCTACCGCCAGATCGAGCCCAGTTTCCAGATGGAGAGCGAAAGCACTTTGCCACGCCCGCTATCCGAATACAGCTCAATTCCGTCGCTCCCAGGTGAAGGGTAGATGCGGTCCGTCAAGACGGCTTCGCCATCGTTGACGAAGACTTCCACGCTCGATCGGTCCAAGAAAACATGGAGCCTCACTCGGGAGTTTTGCTGCACCGCAGCTATTTGGCGTCCCGGAAATTCTGGAGCGAAGGAAACATCTCCTGACCGAGCCCGGTCGATGAACACTTCCTTTTTGTCAGGAATGAAACCCAAGTCTGTTTCTTCGTTTTTGCCAACACGCAAGCGGAAACCAATCTCTTGCGCATTTTCTGGAGTTAACTCCGCTTCAATTTCCAAGGTGTCCCCCCTCACTTTCGCAGCGCGCATCCTTTCGGTTGCCTCCGGGACGGTCACATTTGACATTCG
>JBARBE010000087.1:0-2944 GCA_049792735.1 Candidatus Acidiferrum sp. | reverse complement strand
TTTCGTTTGAATGCAGAATTGCCGATTCCATTCGATGGCTGGGGTCGCATGGAGGTTGATCTGCTTTGCGCGCCATCGCGAATCGCCATCGAATTGGACGGTGGCCAGCATCTGGGTGACACAGACGCCTACCGGCGAGATCGTCGTAAAGATGCCCTGCTTCAGGAGAACGGCTATCTAGTCCTCCGATTCCT
This sequence comes from Candidatus Acidiferrum sp., assembly GCA_049792735.1. Lineage (GTDB taxonomy): Bacteria > Acidobacteriota > Terriglobia > Acidiferrales > UBA7541 > Acidiferrum. The sequence continues at coordinate 2,750 of JBARBE010000087.1, read as the reverse complement.
TACCGAAGATGTCGGCAAGCATCTCGATCAAGTTCTCGATGGCATCTTTCGGGCTTTATCACATCAGGGCGCCAGAACCTGAGCTGAGGTCCCCCAAGATCTTACCTTCTAGGCCAAGTCCGGTAGCTCTTCGCGCGGAATTAGAAGACGGATGGAGCGTGCTTGCCCGGGCGTTCGCTCGATGAGCCCCCGGGCCACGAGCGTCAGGACCATTTGATGTACGGAAGGCGGAGAAACCTGAAAGTATTGCTGCATCTCGGCCTCGGTGGGCGCGCGTCCGTGGATTCGAGTGTAGTAATAGATGAAGGCCAGGTACTGGCCTTGTTTGGCGGTATAGGCTTTCTTCATCTTCACCCCTACAGCGAGGCCACTCCTAATTCCTGTTTCAAGCAAGGTTCCGCGAATGAGCTTCCCATGGGCTGGCAATAGTTCTCGGACCTGGATAATAGCAGTGGAGAGCAAGCGAGCCGGGACTTCAATGAAATATTCCTTCGGGTTGAGGCTCCGTCGCCAGCAACTCCCAATAATCGAGTGGATGACCGCGCCTCGCCAGCTGGCCTGAGGTGACCCCGCAAAAGTCAACTTTTGCGCCCAACTGCCGTTGATTTCTGGAGTTTGTGCGATTCACACGCGACCTGTCGTGACATCTAATGACGCGGGAAGAATCAGGTTTCGTTCCGGCTCATTCCGAAAGGACTCGAAAAATCCTAAAGCTTGCAGTAATATAGGAGTATATTTGGGTTATAAAAGGATCATCTGCGATGGCCTTAAAAACAAAGCAATTGAAGAAACAGCCCCAAACCGAGCGGGCTACGCGCAAGTCAAAGTTTCAGGCTGATTTGGCCCCTGCGGAAGACCGAATGGTTCGCGGCTTGAAGCAAGAGCTGCAGCTCACAAGCAACACGGATTTTCTTTCCGACGCCCTGGCGTTATTCCGCTGGGCAGTATGGGAAAGAAAGCGCGGTCATCGTATTTTTAGTGAAACTGAGACGGGCGAGCGGAAGGAATTGGTGTTTCCGCGCCTCGAACGCGTTGCCCCTGAACTGCTGCTCCCACGTGTGGAGATTCCTTGGGCGCCGCGTGAGCTGGAGAGTCTTGCCGATCTCGCATCGCGAGAACCCGCCCATCCTACCGAAAACCTCATCCGAGCAATGAGAGGCTGAGTGGCCGTTCTCATCCGTCGTCTCGAGGAGCAGGACGAAGTCGCGCTTTTCGATTGTGGCGATGCGCCACTTAACAACTATCTAAGGCGGCACGCGTGGGCGAATCAGCAGAAAAGCTTTATTGGAGTGACTTATGTCGCGATCGACGAAGGCGCGCCGCGCACAGTTATCGGATACTTCACTCTCGCAACGGCAAGTGTGCCCCGCGAGAGCTTCCCTAAGAATTACGTTCGTGGACTTCCCCCATACGACTTGCCACTCGTTTTGCTCGCGCGGCTTGCGGTAGACCGGCGCTTCACAGGAAAAGGGCTCGGGCATGCTCTCATTTCCGAAGCATTTAAGATCGCACTCCGAGTTGCAGACGATGTGGGATGCCGCTGTATCATTACGGATGCATATCGAAACAGAGTCGACTGGTATGCGCGCTATGGTTTCGTCGCGCTGGAGGGTGCTTCCGAGAGCGGTCCTCAACGAATGTTTCTCGACATGAGAACGATTCGTATGGCGCTCAAGGGTACGCAGTAGTCTGGTCTGCGCTCACACCGAATGAAGTTCGGTCTTTTCACCATGCCCAAATCCCTGCTGGTCAGCGAGCCGGAAATCATCACCAAGGGCGTAATCGCGTACCTTCGCACTTTACTCGTGTTTTGCATCTTCTCTTTTATCGCCTCGTGTACTGTAGCTCAAACCAGCACTAACTCTGCGACCCCACAAGTATCTGCCATACTGCAAGGTGCTTCTAGCGCACTGTCCGGTCGCACAGCAATCAACGACGTGACGCTTACGGGCATGGTGCGCCAGATCGCGGGGTCCGACGACGAGACAGGCACGGCAACGCTGAAGGCCACGGCGGCAGGTGACAGCCGCACTGATTTCAGCTTCCCTTCTGGCACACGCAGCGAAATCCGCAACCACGCAGGCATACCGCGACCGAGTGCACAGCCTCAGAACGTTCCCGCTGGGGAAACACAAGCGGTACAAACAGTCGGTGTATGGTCCGCACAGGATAAGGTTTCTCATCCGATCGCCGGTCACAACCTCGTGACGGACTCTGCCTGGTTTTTCCCCGCGATAGTGCTAAGCAAACTCGGTAATACGCAGAGCTACGCTATTTCCAGTTTTGCGAATGAAACCAGGGATGGCCTGCCGGTCGAACACATCACAGTGATTCAGCAATTTCCGGGCCCGCCTATTCACCGGATCGTATGCAGCTCATGAGCATCGGCTACACCAAAGACTCACAAACACTCCTGGGCCTCAACTACTGGTATAAGCAGGACTCAACGAACTGCGCCAACGGAGTCAGTGGCAACAACGGTCAGATTCAATGCATCACCGACAGTGTGGATTCCGGTCGCAATGTTGCGCTTGGATATGACTCTCTCTACCGTCTGACCTCGGCGGTCACGACAGGTTCAACGAGTTATCCGAAGTGGGGACTTAGCTGGGCCTATGACCGATATGGTAATCGACTGAATCAAGTACAGACCGCCGGGACCCCCCCCCACAAACTCACTCTCTTTCGCCAATCCAGGCGGCGCACAAACAAACCGTCAAGACAACATGTGCTTTGATGCAAGTGGGAAT
>JBARBE010000086.1:0-2689 GCA_049792735.1 Candidatus Acidiferrum sp. | reverse complement strand
GCCACTACGCTCCAAGGCCAGAGTTCCAAATTGGAAATTCCGGGGACATTGCCAACTCCGGACTAATCCTCGACGACTTTCTCAAGGCAAAGGATGGAGAAAAAGCATGTTTCACTTGATCTGGTATTTGCTGATTGGGCTGATCTCGGGGGTTATCGCGAAAGACGTCATGCACGTGCACATAACGATTCTCTGGACGGTCATCCTCGGCATCATCGGATCGATCCTCGGCGGCGGCGTTGCCCACATGTTTTCGCGCCCGACAAATGAACGATATCATCCCGCGGGGCTCATTTTATCCACACTGGGCGCGATTCTGGTTCTGTTCGTTTGCTATAAGTTGAATATCCATTTTCCTGCGATCTAATCTAATGTAATCCAATCGAAGCGGTTCTATCTAGCGTATGACTAGCAAGCGCGCCAATCTGGTTGGCGCAGATTCGAGAACAGAATGAAGATCGAAATCGTTCACTGCCCAACTTGACAGAACAACAAGGTCAAGGTCACGAGTCTCGTGGCCCTCATCAAGAAGCGCATGGGAATCGAAGCCGTCCTGACACCTGGTAAGACGGGTCAGTTCGAGGTGCTCGCGGACGGCGAGAGGATTGCCGAACGTGGTGGGAACTGGTTCACACGGAGCTTTGGCGCCGGCTACCCCGATCTCGATAGTGTGGTCGGGCAGCTCGAGAAGCACCGTGCGAGTGAAGCACCGCAGTAAGCAGCAGGTCTCGAGCTGTCCGGGCCCGTCAGACACTCATGTTGTCTCCGGCCTGGCCCTTCGCTCCTGAAGCAATCTAGAAAGCGGTAATTTTCAGCACGGACGCGAGTTTCTTCCTGGCCTTTGAAAACGTGCTAACATGCCCCCCGCCGTGATTCGCTTCTTTAAAAATCGCGCCGCTCGGGCCGCCAGTCCAATCCGGTCCTTGGCATTGGGAAGTCTCGAACTCGAGTTGATGGAAATTCTCTGGTCGCGCGGAGAAAGCAGCGTCCGCGACGTGATCCCGAAACTGGGCCGTGCGCTCGCTTACACCACGGTAATGACCACGCTCGATCGCCTTTTCAAAAAAGGCTTCCTCGACCGCCACAAATCCGATCGCGCTTTTTTTTATTCGCCGAGTTTCTCTCGCCAGGAATGGGAGCGCCGCCGCGCTGGCAGTCTCGTAGCGGGCTTTTTGTCCGGTCCTCATCCTTCGCCCGAGCTCTTGCTTTCTTGCTTGCTCGATGCTGTTGGCGAACACGACGCTTCCCTCCTCGACGAGTTGGAAAAGAAAATCCGCAACCGCCGCAAGGAACTCTCTCGCCGGGGGCAGCCATGATCCTCCCCTACGTGCTCAGGCTTCTGTGTCTTTGCTTCGCCTCCTTTTTTGTGCTGAACGCCGCTTTGGGCTTGCTCGTCCGCATCTCGTCTAAATCCGCTATCCGTTTCGCGGAATCGACAGCGCCCCGAGCTGCCTCCCGCTTTTTGCTGGCCTTGCGCATGCTTCCGTTTGCGTTCGCCGCTCTTTTCGTCTTGGCCCTCTGCGTTCCAAGCTATCTTCAATTTGAACCGTCTCTCACCTCCGAACGCGCCGGCGCCGTCTGCCTCGTCCTGGGGCTCCTCGGCGCGGCAACCTGCTCTCTTTCGATTGCGCGTAGCGCTCATTCCCTCCTTGTTTCCTGGCGGCACAATCGCCTTTGTCAGTTGGCCGCCCAGGAAGCGTCCATGCCGGGAATCTCTTCCCAGATGCTGATCGTCGAAAACGATGCTCCTCTCCTCGCGATGTCTGGCCTGCTTCGTCCGCACCTCCTCATCTCGCGTGCCGTCTTGCGCGCTCTTTCCTCTCAAGAACTTGACGCCGCCTTGCGCCACGAGCAAGCCCACCGCACCTCGCGCGACAATGCCAAGCGCCTCCTCCTCCTTCTCGCTCCCGATATTTTCCCTTTCGTCCGGCCCCTACGCCCGCTGGAACGCAGCTGGTCAAAATTCACGGAGTGGGCCGCCGACGATCAAGCCGCTTCAGGAGACTCCGCGCGCGCCCTTTCCCTCGCGTCCGCCCTCGTCAGTGTCGCCCGAATGGGTTCTTCGCCGCGCTTGCCCTATCTCTCCACTTCGCTTTTGGCTTGCGACCGCGATCTCTCCGCCCGCGTCGATCGCTTGCTCCGCACGACTCCTGCAACTAGCGCCCGCGCCTTGCAAGCGCCCCCGTTGTTCTCTATTGCCGGCCTGTCGCTCGCTTTGTGCCTTGGCGCGCTTCTCCTCGCTCCCTCAATCCTCTCTCTCGTCCACGAACTCCTCGAACTTCTCCTCCACTAACTCATTTTTCGCGCGCGCAGCCGCTTACCGGTGCTTTGCACCACAGTCACTTTCGGACTACGCGTCTTATTCACCTTGAAGTTGCAGAGCAACCCCCCAACTCCTACGAACCAATTTCGCTCCGCCGTCAATACACAAGGGCCACGATTCCTCGTGCCCCAACGTGCTGTAGACTATTTCTCCGATGGACAAGCTCACTGGCATCCACGCTGTTCGCGAAGCGCTCGATGCGGGCCGCCCCTTCGATCGCATCCTGATCGCGCGCGGCCGCCAGGACACGCGTGTCGAAGAAATCGTCCAGCTAGCCCGCGCACGTCAAATCCCTGTCCGCTTTGAAGACCGCGGCCAACTCGATCGCCTCGCCAACTCCAAAGATCATCAAGGAGTCGTCGCACT
>JBARBE010000085.1:0-14959 GCA_049792735.1 Candidatus Acidiferrum sp. | reverse complement strand
CGACGTTTGCGCTTGGACGCCGTGAGGCTGCGAAGGGCGCGGAGGCCGTTTCCCTGGTAAGGCTAGACGGAGAAGTGTCGGACAGGATTTTGGGAGCGATTCGGGGGATTCCGGCGATTACGGTGGCCCGGTTGCTGCAACTGGGCTGAGATGGTAGTTAATGCGGGCGGGAAAATGACTGCAGCGCTTGAACGCGATATCTTTTAGTCTGGCGGCAGATTGCTCTTTTATCCAAAATTTAGATAGCTCAAAAACAAAAGACGTTTCAAAAGAACATTCCTTGACACGGGCCGGCGATTTGGCCTAAAAGCTAGGTCAAAGTTTAGCTAGTTGAGTGGCGGGGAAGGTTGCCAGGGGTCGTGTTTTTCCTCTAGGTCGTGACCCGGCAAAACGGAGAGGTAATTGTTCCGGTGGGGGAGTGCCCGCCCGCTGATGACTAAATTCGAGGCAGGGGTGCGCGAAAGGAGTGGTCCATGAGGTGGGATTTAGCTAAGCGAAGTCTTTTGATTTTCTCTTTAGCGTTTGCTTTTGGCGCCGCGAGTGTCTGGGCGCAGACCGGAACCACGTCATTACGCGGTGTGGTCAGTGATAAGACTGGCGCGATCGTCGCAAATGCCAAGGTGACACTGACTAACATAGGTCAAGGGCTGGCGCGCGAGACGACGACGAATAATGCGGGGGAATACCAGTTCTTGGCGCTGCCTCCTGGCACCTATTCGGTAACGGTGGAACTCGCAGGTTTTCGCAAGTTTGAGCAGAGGAATCTACAACTTTTGGTAAACCTGCCGAGCACACTAAACGTCGTGCTGGAGGTCGGAGCGGCGACGGAAACAGTGGAAGTGTCGGCGGAAGCGGCGACTCTGAACACCACAGACGCTTCTCTCGGAAATGCCTTTAATGAGAACCAGGTAAAGGAATTGCCGCTGGAAGGACGCAACGTGCCCGACCTTCTGAGCTTGCAACCGGGTGTGGCTTTCCCGAACAACCGGGATGACGACCCGGACTTCGATACCCGAAAAGGGGCGGTCAATGGGGCGAGAAGCGACCAGAGCAACGTCACTCTAGACGGCGTGCAAGTGAACGATGAAGGCGGGCATGCGTTTACATCGGTGCTCCCCGTCACCCTGGATTCTGTCCAGGAATTTCGCGTGACGACCTCGAACTATAACGCCGACCAGGGAACAACATCCGGCGGGCAGGTAGCGATGGTCACGAAGAGCGGCACGAATCAGTTTCACGGCTCCGCGTATGAATACAACAGGAATACCTATACGAGTGCTAATGATTTTTTCGTGAAGAACGGCGAGATTCAGAATTGTCTTAACAACGGCACGCCACTGAGCGATCCCTCTTGCAACAAGGCCCCGAAACTAATACGCAATATCTTCGGTGGATCTCTGGGAGGGCCGATCAAGAAGGACCGCATGTATTTCTTTGCAAACTATGAGGGAACTCGCAGGGCGGAAGCGACAAGTGAGACGAATGCGGTTCCTTCCGCGGCGATGAAAGACGGCATCATTCAGTATGCCTGTGCTGATCCGACGCTTTGCCCGGGCGGCCCCGTGAGCGTGCCGAATTTTAACACTCCGAGCCAAACGGATACATTTACGATCCAGCCTGGCTATGCGGCTCTGACACCAACCCAGATCGCAAAGATGGATCCGCTAGGGATTGGAGACAGCCAAGTAATGTTGAAGTATCTCAACACTTTTCCAACTCCGAATTGCAACAACGCGGGAGACGGCTTTAACTATAGCTGCTTCAATTTCAGCGCGCCGATTTCCCTCACGGAGGACGTATACATTTCCAAGCTGGACTACAATATCACCCGGGATGCCAGGCACCGGCTGTCGTTGACGGGAGCCTTAGAGAACTTAAGCAGCGCCGGCACGCCCTTCCTGCCCGGAGAGGTTCCCTCGCAGACCACTGTGAGTTACAACAAAGGCCTTATCGCGAACTACAGCGGTGTCCTTACGAGCACGTTGGTGAACGATTTTCGGTATGGGTTTGTCCGTGAGAGTATCGGAGTCATCGGCAACTCCAACCAGGACTGGAATTACTTCCGTGGGCTGAATGACCAGACGGGCGCGGTCACGCGGACGCACAGTTTCCAGCGGCCCATACACAGTTTCTCGGATGATCTGTCCTGGATTCATGGAAAGCATACGTGGCAGTTCGGAACGCAGATTGCGATTATCAGGACGCCGAGCGTCAGCTACGAGGCGTCGTTCAGCGACGGCAGCGCCAACGCCTCGTGGACGACTCTATCCGGGTACGCCCAGAAGAAATCGCCGTTGAATCCAGCGTATACCTGTGCGAATTCGAGCCCGGGTTCTTGCGCGCTTAACGGAGCTCCGCTTGTGGATCCAAACTTCGCCAATTCTTATGATTTCCCGTTGCAGGCGCTCATGGGAATGATCACCGAGGTTGACGCGCAATATAATTTTAATCGGGATGGAAGCGCGCTTCCCGAGGGCGCAGCTCTCAAGCGGGACTACGGGATCGACGGCTATGAATTCTATGGCCAAGATACATGGAAAGTGACTCCGACGTTTACGGCGACTCTGGGGCTGCGATGGTCGCTGTTTTCTCCGCCCTGGGAGATTAACAAGCTCCAAGTATCTCCCACGACCAGTCTTGACGCCTGGTACCATCTCCGAGCAAATGAGGCTAACAATGGGATCGCGTCCAACAATGATCCGCCCATAGCATTTGACTGGTCAGGTCCGGCGAACGGGAAGCCCGGGTATTACAACTGGGACACGAAAGACTTTGGTCCTCGCGTGGCCTTGGCCTGGGCGCCCAGGCCAACCAGCGGATTGTTCCACAGCCTTCTCGGGGAAGGTAAGACGGCGATCCGCGCCGGATTCGGAATGGTTTACGACCGGTTCGGACAGGGTATCGCGGATGACTTCAGCCAGAACGGCTCGTTCGGACTCTCCACCGAACTCTCGAATCCCGCGGGATTCCTTTCACCCTATAACGCACCTCGTCTGACGAGCGTGAATACGATTCCAACGACGGATCTCAACGGCAACCAGATCTTTCTGCAGGCGCCGCCGGCGGTTTTCCCGCAGACCTATCCCGCCGGAAATTTTGCCATTGCCCACAGCATAGATTCCAACCTCAAGACGCCGTACGCCTACACAATTGATCTCTCCGTCGCCCGCGAATTGAATGGCGGATTCAGTCTGGAGGTCTCCTATGTGGGCAGGCTCGCCCACCGGCTCCTCACGCAGTTAGACCCGGCTACTCCGCTGGATTTTAAAGACCCGAAAACCGGAGTGGATTACTTTACCGCCGTGACCGCATTGGCGAAAATTTACAGGACCGGCTTATCGACGGATAACTTCAACGCTTCGATGGTGCCAGCAAAAGTGGCTCAGTACTGGGCGGATGTCATATCTCCCTTAGCCGCTGGGGATTCCTACGCAACGGGAAACTGCGGAAATGTCGCTACGACCAGTGCGGTCGTGGCGGCCTATGACCTCTTCTGCGGAAATAACTTGAACGAGACCACGGGCCTTCTGGTCCTGGACTACTACGGGCTTTCCGGCACATCCGGCAATTCTTACCTTCCGGTCGGCGGACAATATACGTTTTACAACCCGCAATACGCGACTCTCTACACTTGGAGGACGATGGGGACTTCCAATTACAACGCCATGCAAGTAGACCTGAAGCACAAAATGACTCATGGCGTGCAATTCGACTTCAACTATACCTTTTCCAAATCCATCGACCTTTCCTCCGACGCGGAGCGCGTGGGAACAATCGGCGGGACGGGAGCCCAGGTGCAAAACGCCTGGAGCCCGTACCAGTTCCGGGGAGTGTCCGACTTCGATGCCACCCATCAGATCACAGCTAACTGGATCGTCGATCTGCCGTTCGGGCGGAACCGGTACGTTGGACGGAACGCAAATAAGGCTCTAGACGCAGTCATCGGCGGCTGGCAACTTTCGGGGCTAGGCCGCTGGACCAGCGGTTTTCCCTTCAGCGTCGGCAATGGGTATCAGTGGCCGACGGATTGGGACCTATCCGGGAACGGGATTAAGACAAGTGCCGTTACAACAGGAACGTTCTACGATCCAAACAACGAAGGAGCTGTCAACATCTTCTCAAACCTCGCGGCGGCGGCGAACTCATTCCGCGAACCGTTGCCCGGAGAAGCTGGGCAGCGTAACAATTTGCGCGGGCCTGGGTTCTTCACTGTAGACATGGACTTGGCGAAACGTTGGAAGATGCCCTGGTCTGAAGGGCAAAGTCTCCAGTTGCGCTGGGGCGTTTACAATGTCACGAATTCCAAGCGCTTCGATCCTTTGAGCGTCAACGGCTCACTCGATGTTTATGGATCGACTTTTGGAGATTTTACCCGCCTCTCCACCAAGCCTCGCGTGATGGAGTTCGCACTGCGCTACGAGTTCTAACGTAATCTCAAATCCTCAGGTAGCCGCCGGGAATCTAGTCTATAGATTCCCGGCGGTTTCGTTTTGTGGCGCATCGGCGGACCGCCACAAAGCGGAGCGCTGCCACTCTGCGGCGTTCGGCATCACGGCCACTACGGCGGTTGCAGAGGCCGTGAATCCCGCGTAAACTGGTTGGAAAGTTGGTGAAACGTTCGGGGCGTAGCGCAGCCTGGCTAGCGCGCCTGGTTCGGGACCAGGAGGTCGAAGGTTCAAATCCTTTCGCCCCGACCACTCCCATCCGGGTCCAATCCGGACACGTGCGTAATAGATCGCCGTGGCTGCATAGGCAACAGCTTCGGGCAATCAATTCTTCTCGACGAGGACATCCAAGCGGTCTCCGGGTACAAACACACGATGCATTCTTGCGTCGCAACAATCCCAGACAGATTTGGTGAAGGCAGCAAGGCAGACGGAAGAATCTTTCTGTCAGAACGCCCGCTTGCCTTTTCGGGCGGATAGTCCTTATTCTGCTTTCTCACGAGGCGAGAGATGACTCTGAAGGAACTGCGCGAGGAAGTTTTGGAAGCAAATCTGGAGCTCGTGCGGCGCGGACTGGTGCTGTACACCTTTGGAAACGCCAGCGGCATTTCGCGCGAACACGGGCTGGTCGCGATCAAGCCAAGCGGCGTGCCCTATGAAACGATGAAGCCGGAGGATTTGGTCGTTGTGGATCTGGAGGGGAAAATCGTGGAAGGATCGCTGCGCCCCTCTTCCGATCTTCCCACGCATTTGATTCTTTACAAGGCGTTCAGCGGTATTGGCGGAATCGCGCACACGCATTCCTCGGCCGCCACGGCGTGGGCGCAGGCGCAAAAAGAAATTCCATGTTTCGGGACAACGCATGCCGACTATTTTTACGGACCTGTCCCCGTGACGAAACCGCTGAGCCCCTCCGAAATCCGGTCGGACTATGAAGTGAACACCGGCCACGCCATTGTGCGGAGATTCAAGAAACTCGATCCGCTTCAAGTGCCGGCAGTGCTCGTTGCCGGCCACGCTCCATTTTGCTGGGGAAGATCGCCTGCGGAAGCGGCGCATATAGCCGTGATTCTGGAGCAAATTGCGGCGATGGCGTTTCAGACCATCAACACAAATCCTAAGGTGCGCCCAATCTCAAGACATCTTCACGATAAGCACTTCCTCCGCAAGCACGGCAGCGGCGCGTATTACGGCCAAAAAAAGTAGCGCCGCGGTTGCATGATTTAGCTCGCAGTGGTTCGCAAAAGCGCGCTGTCTATCGGATGACTCGGGCCGCGTTACAATTTTTTCGCGGCTGCGGCGGAGACTTGCAAAGTAAGAGATTCGGAGGCGATTTCGTCCACCTTGTTTCGGACGGCGCCAGCATCTTTTCCAAGACGAGCTTCGCTCTCCTTGCGTCCCTGCGTGATCGTGGTGAGTTCGTCGCCGGGTGATTTTTGCAGGATATTTTCCGCGTGCAGCAAGCAGGCGAAAACGTACCGCTCCGGCTGTTGCTCCTTGTGCAAAAATTGCGCGTAATTGAACCAGTCGGAGGCCGTGCTGCGGGCGTCGTTGAGTTGCCCATCCAGGCGCAGCCCACGCTGATAAGATTGTGCCGCGCCGCCAATGTCGCCTTGTTTTTCCTGCAAGTCGGCGAGATGAGCCAGAGCCAGGCTTTCGAGCGGTTTCTGGCTGGCCTTGTCCGCAAAACCGGCGGCGGCCGTGTAACCCTTCGAGGCGTCGCCCACGTGATTTATCGCCGCATCGGCGTCGGCAATTTTTATGAGTGCGGCAAGCACCGTGGCAGCATCAGCGGGGTTTCTGTCGTGCTGAGCCGCGATGAGTTCCACGTAGACTCGATAGTGCCGCGCCGCGGCCTGCAATTCGCCCTGCTGGTCGAGAGATTGCGCCAGATAAAGTTGCGCGTGTGCTTGCGCCGGGTCGGTGTCCACGGCCCGTTGCCAGTAATCAATCGCTTCCTCGTCGTGTCCAAGCCGATGCGCCAGCATTCCAGAATCGACCAGGGCGTCCGCATTGCCTGGCCAGCGCGCGAGAATCTTCTGAAACTCCGCGTAGGCGTCGGTGAGTCGCCCCGCTTCTATCAATCTCCGAGCGTAAGATTCTTGCAACGCAAGGCTCGCGGGATTGATGGCGGCGGCACGCTGCATGGACGCGAGCGCGGCATCGTGCTTGCCCGCGACCTGTTCGGCGTCCGCCAGGCGCACTTGGACTGCGCTGTCATCGGGATTCAACTCAGCAGCCCGCTCCAGCGCCTGAAGACTATTTGTTTCGTTGGACCACCAATAGTGAAGTTGGTCCACTCCGGCCCAGGCAAATAGAAGCACGGCCACGCCGATCCGCAATGCGCGCGCACCGGGCGCTCGTCCCGTCAACCAACTGCCTGCCTTGGCAAATGTGTTTCGCTTCTCAGTACGCGCGGCCGCGGCTTTTTGCTGTGCATCCAGCAGCATGGAAGCGATCCGCGAATCACGCAATTTCCAGATCGCCCCGTCCAAAATGAAGTGGTGAATATTGACTAGCGCCGTGAACGTCAAAAAGCTCGCTGCAAAATCCGCGTGAAAAATCCGGCTGACAATCCAGGGTCCCGGAATGAAAAGCGCAATCCCGCCGGCAATCAGCGTTAGCAAGTAACCGGAAAAAGACCAGTGCGTATCGCCCGCCGCGCGGGCCTCCTTTTTCTGGTAGTAGCTCGTAATCCACAAATATTGCGTGGAATGCAGGACGGCGAGCAGGCCGCTGCTGTAACGAGTCTGCGGGATTTCGCGGCCGCTAAGGAGTTCGATCACCGCAGGCAGAAGAAACCAGAGAAACTGCGTCGCCGTCAGCGTAAACACCGGAAGGATTGCCCGGAAACTGCTCCTCCGCGCCAGGGAGATCAGCGCCCAGCCGCTGACACCGATAAAGAATATTGCAAGCGCCGCGCGCGCGGGCAAGGTAAATCGTGCCGCAAGCCCCAGCGAGAGAATCAGCGCGTCGCCCGACGGGCCGGTATTGAAACTCAGCATTAAAAGAAGGAAGGACGCGATGAACGAAAGCCGCAGCGCGCCGCGTTCCGTTTCTGTTGGCGAGACGCCCGCGCGCCTCGCGAACATCATCAGCAGCCCGAAGTTTTGCCCGGTGTAATGCCACGGGCTCCAGCAGATGTACAGCGTGAATATCCAGGGCAACAGCCCATACCAAACATGCGTCAGAACTCCGGCCAGGGTGAGCAACAGCGCGACGTGCACCGTATAAATCCTGTATTTCTCGAATTCGTCGCGTGTGTGGTACGCGCGATAAACCGTGGCCATGAAGTGCGGATAATTCGAAAGCAGCGCCAGGAAATAGAAGGCCACGCTCCACGCGTGCCCGTAGGAGTTTGCAAAATAAAATCCCGCAAGCAGCAGCGGAGCGGACCATGCGCCGCAACCGACCGTCAAATCAATCCACGGACGATAAATCCACGGACTCTGCGGCCGCGCAGACGGCGCTGAGGGCCCGGCACTAGGCTCGGGTGGAGCTATGGCTATCGTTCCCATTCTCTTGCAGAGTAACGCAGGCGTCGGGTGCGTACGCAAAGAGGCCCAGGGCAAATGCGGAATCGGTTACTTGTACTTGGGAACGGGCTCGAGCGGACTTCAGGAAACGGAAAGAATGCGCAGAAGCAGGCCCGCCAGCGCTCCTCCGAGCAGAGGGCCAACAATGGGGATCGGCGCGTAGCCCCAATCGGAAGCGCCTTTTCCGCTGATTGGCAAAATCGCATGCGCGATGCGCGGGCCTAAATCACGCGCGGGATTGATAGCGTATCCGGTCGTGCCGCCGAGCGAAAGTCCGATGCCCCAGACCAGGCTTCCCACAAGGTATGCGCCTAACCCGGGCGCGGGACCTGCCGCGGCCACGCGCTTTGAGAAAATCGCGCCAACGACAAAAACGAGGACAAACGTGCCCACAATTTCGCTCAATAAATTCGCGCCAAAGCTCCGAATCGCGGGTGCAGTGCAAAAACACGCCAACTTCCCGGCGGCATCCGGCGTTTCCTTCCAGTGCGGAAAATAATGCAGCCAAACCAAGGTGGCCCCCGCAATGGCCCCGAGCATCTGCGCGACAATATACGGCGCCAGTTTCACGAAGCTCCCATCGCGCACCGCAAAGCCCATCGTGACGGCGGGATTCAAATGCGCATCGCTGCTCCCGCAAGCAATGGAGACGAACACCCCTGCCATCACCGCCAACGCCCAGCCAGTCGTAATGACGATCCATCCGCTGGCCTCCGCCTTTGAGCGCTTCAGGACCACTCCGGCGACCACGCCGTTGCCAAGCAGGACCAGAATCATCGTTCCCAGAAATTCACCCAAGAAGGGAGAAGTCATTCAACAATCTCCTTTGATTTCAGAGGTGCTAGTGCGCGATTCTGTTTTACAGATCACGAAGCAGCCCAATCGAACGACCGCGTGACCGCTTTCTTCCACTGTTTGTAAAGTTCGGCGCGTTCTACTTCCGTAAAGTGCGGTGTCCACGTCTGGTCCACAGCCCAATTCGCTCGCAGTTCATCCAACCCTGAGAAAAACTCTACCGCCAGTCCCGCAGCGTACGCCGCACCCAGCGCCGTCGTTTCCTGAATCACCGGCCGCACCACCTCGCGATTCAGAATGTCCGCCTGAAACTGCATCAGCAATTCGTTCACGACCATTCCGCCATCAACGCGCAACGACGACAGCGCGATCCCCGAATCCTTTTCCATCGCTTCCACGACCTCGCGCGTCTGAAACGCCGTCGCTTCGAGGACCGCCCTCGCCAGATGCCCCTTGTTGGCATAGCGCGTCAATCCGGCAATGACGCCGCGCGCGTTTTCCTTCCAGTACGGTGCGTATAAGCCGGAAAACGCGGGGACAAAGTAGACGCCGCCGTTGTCCTTAACCGTCCGTGCTAGTGTTTCGATGTCCGCGCTTTTTTCAATCATCCCCAAGTTGTCGCGGAGCCATTGCACCAGCGCCCCCGAAATGGCGACACCGCCCTCCAACGCATAACACGCAGGCGCGCCGCCCAATTTGTACGCGACGGTCGTCAGCAATCCGTAGTTCGATGGAACGGCGCGCTCGCCCGTATTCATCAGTAGAAAGCACCCGGTTCCATAAGTGTTCTTCACCTCGCCCGGCCGAAAACAAGCCTGTCCGACGAGCGCAGCCTGCTGATCGCCCAAAATGCCCGCTACCTGGACGCCCGCGATAGCAGGCAGAGCCGCCACACCATAAACTTCGCTGCTCGATCGCACTTGCGGCAGCATCGCCCAGGGGATTTCGAACGACGCGAGCAACTTTTCATCCCAATCCAGTGTTTTCAGATTGAGCAGCTGTGTGCGGCTCGCGTTGGTCACGTCGGTTACATGGACGCCGCCGTTTGGTCCGCCCGTCAAGTTCCAAACGAGAAAGGTATCGATATTTCCGAACAGCAAATCTCCGGCGCCCGCCTTGGCGCTCGCGTCGGGGATATTTTTCAGAAGCCAGCGCAGCTTCAGGCTGCTGAAATAGGTGCTCAATGGCAGTCCCGTCTGCGCGCGAAAGCGGTCCTGCCCTCCGTCGCTTGCAAACCGGCCCACATCTTCCGCCACACGAGTGTCTTGCCAGACGATCGCATTCGCTATCGGCTGTCCCGTGCGCCGCTCCCACACCACCGTCGTCTCGCGCTGGTTGGTGATACCGATTGCCGCCAAGTCGGAAGCACGCAATCCTCGCTGCTCGAGCGCCTCGGCGATCACTTCCTCCGTTCGCCGCATGATCTCCAGCGCGTCATGCTCCACCCATCCCGGGCGCGGGAAAATCTGCTCGTGCTCTTTCTGCGCAACGGCAACCACGCGCGCCGCTTTGTCGAACACCATGAACCGTGTGCTGGTAGTGCCCTGGTCTATCGCACCTATATAGCTCTTCACGAATTCGGCCCTCTCTGGCCGCCGTGCATTCTACGACGGAATGTTCCCCAATCTTCTTTGATATATCCACTTTCATCCGATCGTGCATCTAACGTTGCGGGATGAGAAAGCTGACAGAGGGAATACGCTCATGAACAAAAAACTATACTGGGAAGGAACTCTGCTACTTGCGGCCATGACACTTGCGGCCGCCCTGCCGTTTGCGCCGAGGGCCGCCGCCGCGAATTCGGACGCGGCTACGTTCACCGTTACCGCGGTGGCCAACAAAGATGCGATGCCACCCGAAATTAAGAAGGATGACGTAAAGCTTTATCAGGGCAGAGAGCAAGTGCAAATAGCCGACTGGAAGCGCAGCCAGAAACTCTACCTCGCCATACTCATCGATGATTCGCTCGAGCCCGCCGTCGCCAACCAATGGAGCGATTTGCGAGCCTTCATCAACGCGCAGCCGGAGAGCACTTACATCGCTGTAGCCTATGCCAGAAACGGCTCGGCCATGGTGGCTCAAGATTTCACCACCGACCACGCGCTGGCCGCCAAGGCTTTGCGCCTGCCTTTGGGGGCCGGCGGCGCGTTCACCAGTCCCTATCTTGCCCTTCAGGATTGGATCAAGCGCTGGCCCGATTCCAGTGAACGCAAGTCCATAATGATGTTCTCTTCGGGCATCGACTATTTCCGCGGGGGCTTCGACCCCATCGATCCGGATCTCGACACCACCGTTGGGCGGGCCCAAAAGAAGAACATCAACATCTGGTCCATCTACGTCCCGGATGCGGGGCATATCGGGCGCCGCCCGTTCCAAGCTTTTAATGCGCAGTCGAACATGAGCCGGCTCTCCGAAGAAACCGGCGCCGAAGCCTACTACCTCGGCTTTGGCATGCCTGTTACCTTGAAGCCTTACTTCGACGAAATCCAGAGGCATCTCGATAACCAATATCTCCTCAGCTTTGTGGGCAACGGCGGAAAGAAAGGAAAGTTCGTGAGCGTGCGGGTGGCCACGGAAGTTCCCAACGTCCAGATCATGACGCCCGCGCAAGTTTTCCTTCCGCCCGCGCAGTAATTCAAAACCGAACAGCCAATTCAAATCTAGAGGGGCGCGAGCCGCAAGGTTCGCGCCTCTTCTTTTTGGATAACACTTGTCTCTCTTCTTCCGCTCAGGCTAAACTAGCGCCCGGTCGCGCCGGTTCCGGCGAGGTTACAACGATTCGCCCTATTGAATCGGTTTAAATGCCGTAGCAGCCTACCGTTGCAAAAGGGGAGCTCACTATGTTTCCGTCAAGAATCAAAGACGTTTTCTGTTCGCGGTCTGCTGTACGCCTTACTCCCGCGTTCAAGAGCGTTCTTGCCGCCGCCTGTTCCATAGCAGCGCTCCTCGCAGCCTTAGCAATTTCCGCAACCGCCGCGCGCGCCGAGGACGACATCACTCTGCGCGACGGGTGGAGAGTACAGTCCTCTGCCAAAGTCAGCGCGAGCCCCGAAACCGTTTCCGCAACCGGCTTCGATGTCTCGACTTGGTACAAAACCTCCGCACCCAACACCGTCTTTGCCGTCCTCGTCGAAAATGGCGTCTACAAGGATCCTTATTTCGGCATGAACCTGCGTTCCGTTCCCGGCGTCTCCTACAAGATCGGCTCGGAATTCGCCAATCAGGAAATGCCCGCCGATAGTCCGTTCGCTGTTCCCTGGTGGTACCGCAAAGAATTCGAAGTCCCCGCGCAATTCAAGGGCAAGACAGTCTGGCTCGCGTTTCGCGGCATCAATTACCGCGCTGATATCTGGATCAACGGCAAAAAAGTCGCCGGTTCGGATCAGGTCGTCGGCGCGTTCCGCCGCTACGAGTTCAACGTCACCCCGTACGTCAAAGCCGGCGCAAAAAATGTCGTCGCCGTCGAAGTTTCTGCCCCGCACGCCAATGAGCTCGGCATCACATGGGTTGATTGGAATCCCACGCCGCCCGACAAGGACATGGGCCTCTGGCAGGAAGTGGTTCTTTCCGCAAGCGGTCCAGTCGCCGTACGCCACGCAGACGTCGAAACGAAACTCGACCTCCCGGCCATCGACAAAGCGCACTTGACGGTCCGCGCCGAGCTCCAAAACGTTTCCGCCGAACCCGTCAAAGGAACCCTGCGCGGTAAAATTCTTGGCGAGCCTGCGCCCATCGACTTCTCCCAAACCATTGAGCTAAGCGCCGGCGAACATCGCGCGATTGCCTTCGCCCCAGAAGATTCTTCCTCACTAAACGTTACAAACCCTCGCCTCTGGTGGCCCTACCAGATGGGCGAGCCCTATCTTCACAAACTCGAACTCGAGTTCGTGCCAGAAAAAGGTCCTGCAAGCGATAAACAAACGATCGAATTCGGAATCGTCCAAACCGATTCCGAACTTACTCCGGAAGGCTACCGTCTCTTCAAGGTGAACGGCAAAAATGTCCTCGTGCGCGGCGGCGGCTGGGCGCCGGACATGATGCTGCGCATCAACCAATCACGCCGCGAAGCCGAATTCCGCTACGTCAAAGAAATGGGCCTCAATACTATCCGCCTCGAAGGCAAGCTCGAAGATGAAACCTTCATGGAGCGCGCCGACCGCGATGGCATCCTCGTCATGGCCGGTTGGTGCTGCTGCGACGCCTGGGAAAAATGGGGCAAATGGGGCGCCGAAAATAAGCGCGTCTCCGTCGACTCTCTTCGCGATCAGATTCTCCGCCTCCGCAATCATCCCAGCCTTCTCGTCTGGCTGAACGGCAGCGACAATCCGCCTCCGCCCGATCGCGAGCAAGCCTATCTCGAAGTGGAAAAAGAAAACCATTGGGCGAAGCCTGTTCTTTCCTCCGCTACCGAGAAAAAGACCGAGCCCACCGGAGTCTCCGGCGTAAAAATGGCCGGCCCGTACGAATATGTCTCCCCAAATTATTGGCTCCTGGACTCCAAGAACGGCGGCGCTTATGGCTTTGCCACCGAAATCAGCCCCGGCCCCGCCGTTCCTCCTCTCGAAGAATTGAAATCCATGTTTCCCCCGGACAAACTCTGGCCCATCAACGAATTTTGGGATTACCACGCAGGCGGCGGCGAATTCAAAAACATCAATAAGTTTACGCACGCTTTGGAAGAGCGCTATGGCCCGCTAAAAGGAGTCTCCGACCTCGCCTGGAAATCTCAAGCCATAACCTACGAAGGCGAGCGCGCCATGTTCGAAGCCTACGGCCGCAACAAATACAAATCCACCGGCGTTATCCAGTGGATGTTGAACAACGCCTGGCCCGGACTGATCTGGCATCTCTATAGCTACGACCTGCGCCCCGCCGGCGGTTATTTCGGCTCGAAAAAGGCCCTCGAACTCGTTCACGTCCAGTTTTCCTACGACGACCGCACCGTCGCCATCGTCAACGGCGAACAAAAGCCTCTCAAGGAATTGAAAGTGGTCGCCAAAGTATATGACACGTCGATGAAAGAGCACTTCTCGCAGGAAGCTCTCGCCGATGTCGATGCCGACGGCGTCGTCCGCACCTTCAAAATCCCCGAGCCCGACGGCATCACCTCAACCTACTTCCTGAATCTCCAACTCTTTTCTCCGTCTGGCAAGCTCCTCAGCCGAAATTTCTATTGGCTCTCCACCAAGCCCGACGTCCCCAATTTCCCTAAGTCCGAGTGGTACTACACTCCGCTCTCCCAATTCGCCGATTTTGACGCCCTCCAAAATCTCCCCAAAGCCACCGTCAAGGCCTCGATGGAATATTCCGACGCCGGCGCCGAGCCTACCACCCACGTCACCATCGAAAACACCGGCTCCGGCCTAGCGTTCCTCGTGCGTCTCCGCCTTCTCAAAGGCAAAGACGGCGCCGAAATTCTTCCCGTCTTCTGGGAGGACAACTACATCTCCCTTCTCCCCGGCGAAAAACGCGAAGTCACTGTCCACGTCCGCAAACACGATCTCGGCGACGCCAAGCCCGTCCTCGCCGTTGACGGTTTCAACGTCTCCCCCGTCCAAATTGAATGACACCATCCGCGATCGGTTAGCGTACGCGCCGTCTATTCTTTGCATCTCATTGGTGTAAACTTCTCCGTCGCGTAATCGGTTGTAGGTTCGTCCATCTGTGGACGACCGCTTTCAACAGTTCTGCTCGCGCCCAAGGAGCCCTCATGAATCGTCGCGATATGATCCGAGCCAGCGTACTAACCGGCGCCGTTGCGGCCACGCTTCGCCCCACGCTCGCCGCGCCTCAATCGCCCCCGCCTCCCTCCGAACTAACTCCCGCGCAACAAGGCGTCGACGCCTCCAACGAATTCAACGTCCCCAATTGGAAGCCGCTTTTTCTCGACGCCCACCAAAACGAAACTCTAATCATCCTCAGTGATCTCATCATCCCCGCCACCGAAACTCCCGGCGCCAAAGACGCTCTCGTCAATCGCTACATCGACCTGGTCCTCGCCGCCGAAACCTCCGAAAATAAGCGCGCCTTCCTTAACTCCCTCGCCTTTCTCGATGGCGAAAGCATCCGCCGTTTCAAAGCCGCCTTCCGCTATCTCTCGCGCGACGATCAAGACGATTTGCTCCACGGGCTGGCCTATTCTCACGCCGGCAGCGAGTGGACCGGCGAAGCCGACACCAAGCC
>JBARBE010000084.1:0-2156 GCA_049792735.1 Candidatus Acidiferrum sp. | reverse complement strand
GCGTTTTGTGCAATGCCGTCGATGACATCGAGCACTGCCATTTTTATTACGGCGCCATCGTGCAACGCGGTGATTTGCAAATTGCGATCTCGACGAATGGCAAAAGTCCATCGCTCGCGCAGCGCCTCCGGCAAGAATTTGAAGCGCAATTCGGGCCGGAATACGAAGTATGGCTCGACTGGCTCGGTGCGGCGCGAGAAGCGTTACGCGCCAGCAATCCGAGTTCGGACACGACAAGAAGATTGCTGCACGAGCTGGCGAGCCGCCCCATGTTTGAGCAATTTGTTCGAGAAACCAAGCGGCATCCAGGGCAGCGAGGTACAACGTAATGGGCAGAGTCTATTTGGTCGGAGCGGGACCCGGCGATCCTGAATTGCTGACGCTGAAGGCTGCGCGGCTTTTGGCGGAAGCCGAGATTGTGCTGCACGACTCGCTGGTGAGCCGCGAAGTGCTGGCAACAATTTCACCGGCGGCGAAGGTGATCGATGTCGGGAAACGCTGCGGTAAGAAGTTACTGACGCAAGATGAAATTAATGCGCTGCTTGTGAGCTACGCGGCCTCCCACGCGGTGGTGGTTCGCCTGAAGGGCGGAGATCCGTCGATTTTCGGGCGTGCGGGCGAAGAGCTTCAAGCGCTCCGCGATGCCACGGTGGAATTTGAAGTTGTTCCCGGCGTGACCGCCGCCCTCGGAGCTGCAGCCGAGGCAGGTATTTCGCTGACGGACCGAAGGGTGGCTTCGCAGGTTCTGCTCACGACTTTTTCGCGCGGGCCGGAGGCCAATGCGATGGATTGGGGCTGCCTCACGCCCTCGACGACACTCGTTCTCTACATGCCCGGGCCGGACTACAGTGAAGTCGGTCGGCGTCTTGCCGAAGCCGGACTTCCGGACGAGTTGCCGTGCGCCATTGTCTCTGGAGCTTCTGGATCGCAGCAACAAGTTCGCTGGAGCAGCGTCGGCGCACTTTCCCGAGAAGAAAAATTGCCAGCTCCAGCGCTCATTATCGTTGGGCGAGTCGCCTCTCAGCAAATTCGGGAAATTGGTGAAGCAGTCTGGAGCGGTGTGAGGGCGGAGTTTTCGCCGCAAAGCGTTTCCATAAGTTAATCGCAAGCCAATGAGATTAGGAGAAAACCGAATGAGTTCCGGAGAAAAAGCTGTGGAAGTGAAGAAGCCGTGGCGGTTGTCGCTTGATAGCTGGGCCGTACTGATTGCATTGTTCGCGGCCTTGCTGGTTCGCGCCGGTGTCCTCAAGCATATCCCATGGTGATCGATCCGCAAAAAAAACGCAGAGAGAAAAAGGAAAAAATATGGCAGACGCGGTTGTAGTTCCGCAAGTCCAGCCGGTTCAGCCGACGCTTCGCTTTCTTCGCCTCATTCCCGGGGTGCTGCTGCTTGCGGGGATCGGTTACGCGGGCAAATTGCTCGAACAAAATGTGGGCAAATATGCGAAGGCCCATCACTGGGTGTTTCCAAATATCGAGTACGTGCTCTGGGCCATTCTTCTGGGGCTCGTTATCTCAAACACGATCGGCGTGCCGGAAATCTTCCGCAGCGGCGTTGCGACCTACGAATTTTGGCTGAAGGCGGGCATCGTCTTGCTCGGCTCCCGGTTCTTGCTTGGAGATATTCTCAAGCTCGGCGGGGTCAGCCTCGCCCTCGTGGCCATCGAAATTAGCGGGGCCATCGCATTTATGACCTTTCTGGGCCGGGCCTTCCATCTCAAACCAAAATTGACATCGCTCCTCGCCGTCGGCTCGGCTGTCTGCGGCGTGAGCGCCATCATTGCCGCGCAGGGCGCCATTGAAGCCGATGAGGAAGACTCGAGCTTTTCGATTGCCGCAATTCTCGCGCTCGGTGCGTTCGCGCTCTTCACTTTTCCTTTAATCGGCCACGCTCTGCATCTCGGCGACCGCGCCTACGGCATTTGGGCGGGCCTTGCCGTGGATAACACAGCCGAAGCGACGGCCGCGGGCGCGCTCTATTCCGATGCGGCTGGTAAGTTGGCGGTTCTCGTGAAATCCACGCGCAACGCCATGATCGGCTTCGTCGTGCTGGCCTATGCCATCTATTGGGCCAGCCAGGGCCAGGCCAAAACCGTGCGCAACAAAGCTGCGTTCCTCTGGCAGAAATTCCCCAAGTTCGTTCTGGGATTCCTGCT
>JBARBE010000083.1:0-9180 GCA_049792735.1 Candidatus Acidiferrum sp. | reverse complement strand
CGCTAAACTGTCTCGCAAAATTTGCTTCGACATAGGCTTAGAACTGTAACCCCGCTTCCCGCGCCGCGTCGGCGAGCGCCTTGACGCGGCCGTGATACTTGTAACCGCCGCGGTCGAACACTACTTTGCTGACTCCGGCGGTTTTGGCGCGTTCGGCAATGGTTTTGCCGATCACTTTGGCCGCCGCGATATTGCCGCCACCTTTTAAATTCTTTTTGGTTTCGCCGTCCACGGAACTGGCCGAGACCACGGTCTTTCCCGTGCGGTCGTCGATCACCTGCGCGTAGATGTGGCCGAGCGAACGATAGACACACAGACGCGGGCGCTCGGTGGTGCCTTCGACGCGCTGGCGAACGCGTTCGTGAACGCGAAGGCGGTGAAGATTTTTTGACAGCTTGCGAACTCTTGCCGATGCCACTGTTTCTTCTCCTGAAACCTGAATCCCAAACCCTGCCAAGACTGGGCGCAGCAAGCTGCGCCCCTACAAATTCAAAACCGCAAGAACTAGGCGGTGCCGCCAGCCTTTGCGCCTGCCTTGCCAGCCTTCTTTTTCAGGCGCTCGCCGGTGATGCGCACGCCCTTTTGCTTGTAGGGATCGGGCGGGCGGAGCGCGCGCATATCGGCGGCGACTTGGCCGACTTTGCCTTTGTCCGCGCCGCTCACAACGATGTGCGTCTGCTTATCCACCGTGACCTGGATTCCTTCCGGAACCGGGAACTCGATGGGATGCGATTTGCCAAGAGCGAATGCAACGATTTTGCCCTTGAGCTCCGCGCGGTAGCCGACGCCAACGATATCGAGATCCTTTTTGAAGCCTTGCGTAACGCCGTGAACGGCGTTGGCGACGAGAGCGCGCGCGAGACCATGGAGCGCGCGGTGGTCTTCGGTGTCGCGAAGAGCCGTGAGCACGCCGTCCTTTTGCTCGAACGTGATGCCGTGCGGCAGCGGAACGATGAGCTTGCCCTTCGGGCCTTGCACGTCCACCTGGCCGCTTTGCAGCGCGATTTTCACGCCCGCGGGAACTGGAATTGGTTTGCGTCCGATACGTGACATCTGTTCGTCCTTAGCTCCACTCAAATCATTTACATCTTGCCGAAACCGGGCGGGGCAAGCCCCGCCCCTACAAATTCAAAAGCGCTACCAAACCTCGCAAAGAATTTCGCCGCCTACTTTGGCTTTGCGGGCGCTGCGTCCGCTCATCAAGCCTTTGGGCGTCGTCAATATGTTGATGCCGAGGCCGCCAACGACCGGGCGGATGTCCGTTGCGCCGAGATAACGGCGCGAGCCGGGACGCGAAATGCGCTTGATGCCGGTGATGACGCTGCGGCGGTCCGGCGTGTACTTCAGGAAAACGCGCAGCATTTTGCGCGTCTTGTTTTCGTCCACGGTCTTGAAGGTCGAGATGTAGCCCTCTTCCTTGAGGATGCGGGCGATTTCCGTCTTGAGCTTGGACGCGGGCACGTCCACGCGCTGGTGCTTGGCGGCGGTGGCGTTGCGAATGCGCGTCAAAAAATCGGCAATGGGATCCGTTTGCATCGTTTCTCCTAAGGCTCCTACCAGCTGGCTTTCACGACGCCGGGAATTTCTCCCTTGAGCGCCATGCCGCGAAAACAGATGCGGCACATCTGGAACTTGCGGATATATCCGCGGGCGCGGCCGCAAACGCGGCAACGGTTGCGAACGCGGACTTTGAATTTCGGCTTTTTATGCGTCTTTGCGATTTTTGCAAGGCGTGCCATTTATTGCGCTCCTCCGGGAACGCGCAGGGGAACTCCGAGGCCTTTTAGAAGTTCGCGGCCTTCCTCGTCGTTCTTTGCGGTCGTGGTCAGGGTGACGTTCATGCCCTTGATTTTGTCCACGCGGGTGTAATCGATTTCGGGAAACACGAGCTGATCCTTGAGGCCGAGCGTGTAGTTGCCGCGGCCGTCGAAAGCGTTCGAGGGCAGCCCGCGAAAATCGCGGACGCGCGGCAGAACCACGTTGCAAAGCCGGTCAAGAAACTCGTACATCTTTTCTCCGCGAAGAGTGACGGCGCAGCCGATGGGCATGCCTTTGCGGATTTTGAAATTGGCGATGGACTTCTTGGCACGCGTGATGATGGCCTTTTGTCCGGTGATTTGGCCGAGTTCGACCGCGGCGGTATCCAGCAGCTTGGCGTTCTGGCTGGCTTCGCCGAGGCCGATGTTGACGGTGATCTTCTGCAGTTTCGGAACGGCCATTTTGTTGTTCCAGCCGAAGCGCTTCATCAGCGCCGGCACCGTTTCGCCGCTATATTTTTCGTGTAATCGCGTCTTCATTTCTCTTCTCTGCCTTGTCCTTTACTGGTCCAGCCCCTACTTATCCAACGTCGTGTTGCAATGCCGGCAGGCGCGCACTTTCGTGCCGTCCGGAAGAATGTTGTGGCCCATGCGCGTGTGTTTGCCGCAGCCGGGGCAAACGATCATCACGTTCGAAACGTTGATGGGGCCTTCTTTTTCGATGATGCCGCCCTTGATGTTCTTGCCCGGATTCGGCCGCGTGTGGCGCTTGATGATGGAAATGTGCTCAACCACCACGGTGTTCTTCCTGGCGTTGATGGAAAGGACGCGCCCGGTTTTGCCGAGGTCGGGCCCGGCGATGATTTTGACCTGGTCGCCCCTGCGGATGTTGATCTTGTGGCGGACAGCCCGTTCGTGTCGCAATGTCATTGCTTACCAAACCTCCGGAGCGAGCGAGACGATTTTCGTGAATTTTTTATCCCGCAGCTCCCTAGCGACGGGGCCAAACACGCGCGTTCCCACGGGTTCGCCGGCGTCATTGATTAAAACCGCGGCATTGTCGTCAAAACGGATGTACGTGCCATCCTTGCGGCGCCGCTCTTTCCTCATTCGAACAATCACGGCCTTGACGACCGTGCCTTGCTTGACCTGGCTTTCCGGTGTCGCTTCTTTTACGGACGCGGTGATGACGTCGCCAAGACCAGCTTTCAATCCGGCGTCGCCGCCCACAGGCATAATGCACATCAGCTTCCGCGCGCCGGAATTGTCGGCTACCGTCAGCCAGGTTCGCATCTGAATCATCGGTGTGCTCCCCTGTCCCGTTTACTGGGCTGACGCATTCCGCGTCAGCACTTCCTTGAGCCGCCAGCGCTTCAGGCGGGAAAGCGGCCGCGAAGCCACAATCCGCACCGTGTCGCCCTGTTTTGCCGCACGCTGTTCATCGTGAGCGTAAAATTTCTTGGTGATGCGAACCACGCGGTGATACTTGGGGTGCTGCACCAAGCGAATGACTTCCACGACGATGGTCTTTTCCATCTTCGCGCTGGTGACTTTGCCGGTGAGGATGGTGCGCTCGCCGCGCGTGTCCGCGTTTGTTGCTGGTGCCACTGGTGTCTCGGTTGTCATTACGCCTTCCCTGCCGTCTGCGCCTTCGACTTCGCGGCGATTTCCTGCGCGCGGAGAAGCGTCTTCACGCGCGCCAGATCCTTCTTCGATTCACGCAGGCGCTTCAGCGCTTCCGCCTGGCCGGTCGAGAGCTGAAACTTCAGCCGGAAGATTTGCTCGGTAAGATCTTTCAACTGTGCTTCGAGCTCGATAGCCCCTGCTTCACGAATTTTTTCAATGCGCCTTGGCATACTTAAAAGCTCCCTGTGCGGGCGATGAACTTCGTCGGAATGGGCAGCTTGTGAGCGGCAAGACCCATGGCTTCCTTCGCCGTGACTTCATCGACGCCGGACATTTCAAACATGATGCGGCCCGGCTTTACGACCGCGACCCACTTTTCGGGAGCGCCTTTGCCTTTGCCCATGCGGGTTTCCGCCGGCTTTTTGGTGAAAGGCTTGTCCGGAAAAATGCGAATCCAGAGTTTGCCGCCGCGCTTGATGAAGCGTGTGATGGCCACGCGAGACGCCTCGATTTGGCGGTCGGTAATCCACGCCGCTTCCATTGCTTTTAGCCCGTAATCTCCGAAAGCCAGATCGCCGCCGCGCCAGGCTTTGCCTGTGCGCCGGCCGCGCATCTGCTTGCGGTACTTCACTTTCTTCGGCATCAACATCGCTGTGTTCTCGCTTCCCTAAACTCGTCTACTTCGCCGGCCGCCCCGGCAGATGGTAATTCTTATGCTGCTGCGACGGCGTCGCGTTCCTTCTGAATCTTCGACGCGCGCTTTGGAACGTTTTCGCCTTGATAGACCCAGCACTTCACGCCAATCACGCCGTACGTCGTTTGCGCTTCGGCGGTGCCGTAATCGATGTCCGCCCGGAGCGTTTGCAGCGGGAGGCGTCCTTGGAGATACCATTCCTTGCGAGCGATTTCCGCGCCGTTCAAACGTCCGGCGACGCGCACTTTGATGCCTTTGCAGCCAAAACGAAGCGCCGAATCCACGGCTTTACGCATCGCGCGGCGGAACGCCACGCGCTTTTCGAGCTGCAGCGCAATCGATTCCGCGACGAGTTGCGCATCCAGCTCCGGGCGGTGCACTTCCTGAATGTCGATGTGCACTTCGCGCTTTGTACGCTTCTGGACTTCCTGCTTGAGCTTGTCGATTTCCGCGCCTTTACGGCCGATGATGATGCCCGGACGCGCGGTGTAAATGCGCACGACGAGCTTGTTGGCGGCGCGTTCGATATCGATCGAGCTGATGCCCGCGCTTTTGAGCTTATCTTTGAGCTCGCGGCGCAGCTTCACGTCTTCATGCAGCAAGTCGGCATAGTCGCGATCGGCGTACCAGCGCGATTTCCACGGCTTGTTGTAGCCAAGTCGAAACCCGTAAGGGTGCGTCTTCTGTCCCATTACTTCTTCCCCTTTTTCGATGGCGCTTTCTTGCCGGTCAAAGCTTTTCGTACGCGCCGCATGGTGCCGCGCGCGCCTTTCTGCGCTTCTGCTTCGGCCAGGTTCGATGCCACACGCTCGGCGGCGGCGACTTGGTGCTCGGCGACGCCCACCCACAAGTGCGCGGTGCGCTTCTGGTAGCGGAACGCCCGGCCCATGGGCGCGGGACGAAGGCGCTTCCAGCGCGGCCCTTCGTTGACAAAACAATTCGCGACATAGAGCTCATCCACGTCCAGTGGCGAGCCGGCGTCTTCCGCTTTGCGTTCGGCGTTGGCGATGGCGCTTCGCAGCACTTTTTCGATGTGCTTCCCGGCGCGCTTCGGCGTATAGCGAAGAGTTTGCAAGGCGTCTTGCGCTTTCTGCCCGCGGATTAAATCCATCACCAGGCGCGCCTTTTGCGGCGACATGCGAACATGCCGCGCGAGCGCGTGCGCTTCAATCAAACCGGCTTGTATCTGTGCGTCAGCCATAACTTATGCCTTCGGCGCCGGAGCTGCGCCGCCTCCCGCTGCTGCTCCGCTCGGTGCCGCGCCGCCTGCCGGAGCCGCGCCTGCAGCCCGCTCGAGCGCTGCCTTCACGGCATGGCCTTTGAACGAGCGCGTCGGCGAAAACTCGCCGAGCTTGTGCCCGATCATCTGCTCGGTCACATACACGGGGATGAATTTCTTCCCGTTGTGCACGGCGATGGTGTGCCCGATCATTTCCGGCACGATCGTCGAGCGCCGTGACCAGGTCTTGACTACCTTCTTTTCGTTCCGCGTGTTGAGCCCTTCGACTTTTTCACGCAGATGGCCGTCGACAAACGGCCCTTTTTTCAGTGAGCGTGCCATCGATTCCCTATTCCTCCACTCGGCGCAAGCGGCCCCACGGCGCGCGCCGCATCTTCTTGAAGCCTCGTACCGGCCCCGGAACGCGGTGCGACCTCGGGCAAAACGGGCACACAAACCGCGTGCCTTGCGCGTTCGGAATCCGTTCCACAATCACCGCCCAGCCCGGCTTGCACAGCTTGTACAGAACCGGCTCCGGCGGAGCTACTGCCACTTTCGCTGCCGGACGCGCCGGTTTCGCGCTCTTTACCAGCGCCCGCTTCGGCGTTGCTTTCCGGTTGCGGGCCGACCGCTTCGCGGCTGCTCGCCGCAATGATGTCCGCCGCCCTGCTGCCCCTCGTGCTGTTCGTGTTGCTCTCATCACGTTTGCTCTCACCGGGCTGCTCTGCCATCACCGCCCGGCTTCCAGCGTTTGCTGCGTCACGCTTGTTCGACTTCGTTCCTTACTTCCTTCTCTCGACGATGTTGCGGTCCGTACGCTTGTTGTTGCGCGTCTTCTTGCCCAGCGTCGGGAAAGCCCACGGCGTTTGCGGATGGTTGCCCTTTACTTTGCCTTCACCGCCGCCATGCGGGTGATCCACGGGATTCATAGCCACGCCGCGCACCGTCGGCTTGATGCCGCGCCAGCGCGTGCGGCCGGCTTTGCCAAACGTTTCGTTTTCATGGTCGAGGTTGCCAACTTGGCCGACCGTCGCCATGCACTCCAGCGAAAATTTGCGGACTTCGCCGGAAGGCAGCTTTACAAGGGCGATGTCGCCTTCCTTGCCGAGGAGCTGCGCCGAGCCACCCGCCGAACGGACCACTTGCCCGCCACGCCCGGGATTCAGCTCGAGGTTGTGGACCATTGTGCCGGGAGGAATGTGCTTGATCTGCAGCGCATTGCCCGGAAGAATGTCCGCGCCTTCGCCTGTCGAAACAGTCGCGCCCACTTCGAGCCCCACCGGGTGCAGGATGTAGCGCTTGTCGCCATCGGCGTAATGCAGCAGTGCAAGATTCGCGCTGCGGTTCGGGTCGTACTCGATGGCCGCCACTTTGGCCGGAATGCCGACTTTGTCGCGGCGAAAATCCACTTTGCGGTACTGCTTCTTGTGGCCGCCGCCGCGGTGCCAAACCACGATTTCGCCGTGGTTGTTCCGGCCTCCGTGGCGCTTTTTCGGTTCGAGCAAAGCCTTTTCCGGCTCCTGCTTGGTGATGTGGCTCTTGTCTACGACGGTGATAAACCGCCGCGACGCCGTATATGGATTAAAGCTCTTCAGTCCCATCGCTGCCTCTTACCTCTTGCTTAATCTCGACTCGCTCGCGTTGGCCCAATGCTTTCGGTGCTACAAGTTCTCCGCGTACTCGATCATCTTTTCGTCTTTCGCGAGCTTGACGTACGCTTTCTTCCAATCGCGCCGGTAGCCTTCGTTCTGGCCTCGGCGGCGCATCTTGCCAACGAAATTCGCGGTGCGCACCGCGGCGACTTTCACCTTGAAAATCTGTTGCACGGCTTCCTTGATCTGCGTCTTCGTGGCGCTTGCGGAAACCTCGAAGACCACCGTGTGCTGCGTTTCCTTCACGCCCAGGCCTTTTTCCGTGATGATCGGCCGGCGAATGATTTCATAGTGCGGGGCAGACATGATTTATTCCTTCCCCTTTTTCTTGTGCTTGGCCGGTTTTGCGGCTTTCTTGGCGGCCGGCTTTGCTTTTTTCGCGGCGGCGGCTTTCGGGGCCGCTGCTTTCTTCGGCGCGGCTGCCGGCGCAATCGATTCCACGTCAGGAACCACGACCGGCCGCTTTTCCGGATCCAGCGTGTGGCTCAAACGCGTTACCGCATCTTTCGAGAGAACCAGGAGATCGTGTTTCAGCACGTCGTAAACGTGCAGAACATTTGGCGCGGCAACCTTCACGCCTTCGAGATTGCGGCTGGCGAGCTCGAGGTTTCGGTTTTCGCCGTGCGACACGATCAACGCGGATTTGTTGCCATTCAGCTTGTCGAGACTTTCGCGCAAGCCTTTGGTCTTGTGCGTTTCAAGCTGCAACGCATCGACGACCGTCAACTTTTGATCCGCCAGCTTAGCCGACAATGCCGAGCGCAACGCGCCAAGCAGCATCTTCTTCGGGAGCGCATAGCTGTAGTCGCGCGGCTTCGGTCCATGAACCGTGCCGCCATGGCGCCACAAAGGAGAACGAATCGAGCCGACGCGCGCGCGGCCGGTGCCTTTTTGCCGCCAGAGCTTGCGACCGGCGCCGCTCACTTCGCTCTTATCCTTGGTCTTGTGGGTGCCCGAGCGGATCTCGCGCTGATACCAGCGCGACGCTTCGTGCAGCAGGTGCTGGTTCACCTTCGCGCCAAAAATCGCGTCGGCGAGCTCCACTTCACCCACCTTCTTGCCACTCAAGTTAACTACGTCCACGACCGGCATAATTTCGAGTCCTTCTCCAAACTCTACAAATCTCTTGCTGCGCTTACTTCTTTTTGCTCGTCTTGCGGATAAAAATGTACGTTCCGCTTGGCCCCGGCACGGATCCCCGCACCAGCAGCAGGTTTTCGTCGGTATCCACTTTCACGACTTTCAAATTCTTGGCCGTCACTCGGGCGTTCCCCATGTGACCCGGAAAGTGCTGGTTTTTCCACACGCGCGACGGAAACGAACTGCCGCCGATGCCTCCGGGTGCGCGGTGAAACATCGAACCGTGCGTCGCGTCGCCGCCTGCGTAGTGCCAGCGCTTCACGCCGCCGGCAAAACCCTTGCCTTTGCTGACGCCGCTGACATCGACGAGTTCGCCGGCCTTAAAATTCTCGACCAGAACTCGGTCGCCGACTTTCGTTTCATCTTTCGACTCTTCGATGCGCACTTCTTGCAACACCTTCATCGGCGCGACATTGGCCTTTTTGAAATGCCCGGTCATCGCCTTGTTTACGCGCTGCGGCTTGACGAATTCCACGAGCCCGAGTTGCGCGGCTTCGTAGCCGTCGTTCTCTTTTGTCCGGCGCTGCACGACCACGCACGGCCCGGCTTGCAGCACGGTGCATCCGACGAGCGTGCCGTCCGTCTGGAAGACCTGCGTCATGCCCAGCTTGATTCCGATAATCCCGTTGACCGCCATTTTCCTCTTCCCTCTTTCGCAGCTTGTCCGCCCCTGTACTGCCGGATATTGGCTGCGTCTTGCAAAACTCTTGCTTGTCTTTACTTCATTACTTCTTTAATTCGTTCTCTCTTACTTCGCCGCGGCGTGCCCGAACGCCTTGATCTCGACGTCCACGCCCGGCGGAAGATCGAGCTTCATCAGCGCGTCCACCGTGTCCGGCGTCGGCTCGAGAATGTCGATCAGCCGCTTGTGCGTGCGCATCTCGAACTGCTCGCGCGATTTCTTGTCCACGTGCGGCGACCGCAAGACCGTCCAGCGGTTGATCGTCGTTGGCAGAGGAATCGGGCCGGCAACATCCGCGCCCGTGCGCTTCGCCGTATCCACGATTTCCTTGGTGGACTGGTCCAGAATGCGGTGGTCGTACGCTTTCAAACGAATCCGAATTTTGTCGCCTTGTCTCATTTAGTTGTTCC
>JBARBE010000082.1:0-1623 GCA_049792735.1 Candidatus Acidiferrum sp. | reverse complement strand
CGATCGCCCTCACCCACTTAGCGGATGACGCGTGGCTTCCCCAGGAAACACCTTGCGTACTTGGATCGCGGCCAGCGAATATTTCGGGGAACCGTGAGCAATCTCGCATGGGGTACTTATGATCTCGGCTGAGACCAGAATTCACTCCAGTGTTTCGCCGAGGGCAAATAGCAAATTCTCCTCAAATGGCCGGGCGATGATTTGCAGTCCAATTGGCAGCCTCTCCGGGGATTCACCGCAGGGCATCGACAAGGCGGGGAAGCCGAGCGCGTTAAACCCGCGGGCGAATCGGGTGGTCAGAAAGCGCGTGTCGTATTTCTCATCGGCGAGCGTGATCTCGGTCTGTCCGATGCGCGGCGCTGTGGTGGGCGTGGAGGGCGTAAACAGGCAGTCGATGTCCTCAAAGAGCCGGTGGAATTGATCGAGAATTCGCTTGCGCTGCCGCTGCGCATTCACGTAATCCGCTGCTGGAACCAGCGAACCCTGATCGAGCAGCGCGAGCACGTCGGCTCCGAAATCGGCTCGCCGCCGGGCGAGATTGGCTTGGTGTACCGCGGCGGCTTCAGACAACAGGATCACCAGGCCGGCCGCATTCAGCGCTTCGATATCTGGAGCACGAACGGGGATCACACGGGCCCCAAGTTGTTCGGCCCGGCGCGCCGCATCCTGAACCGCGGCCTTTACCTCCGGCGCTACCACTTCGAAATAGAAGTTCTCAGGCAGTCCGACGCGAATCTCGCGAACCGAAGGCGGCGCGGGTTCGAGTTTTGCCGGATCCGACATGGCCTGGAGCGCGAGGCGCACATCGTCCACCGTCCCCGCCAGCGGCCCCACGTGGTCCAGGCTGAGTCCGAGCGGCTGCACGCCTCTGCGGTCGATCAAGCCATAGGTCGGTTTCAATCCCACCACGCCGCAGAATGACGCAGGCACCCGAATGGAGCCGCCCGTGTCTGTTCCGGTTGCAACGAACGCCATTCCGGTGGCCACCGCGACGCCCGAACCGCCGCTCGATCCGCCCGGCGAATGCTCCGGATTCCGCGGATTGCGAATGGTTCCGAAATGCGGATTGTCCGATGTGATTCCATACGCCAGCTCGTGCAGCCCGGCCTTTCCCACCATCACCGCCCCGGCATCAGCCAGTTTGGCGACCACATCGGCATCGCGATCGGGCACGAAATCTGCGAAGATCTTCGATCCCGATGTCGTGCGCACGCCCTTGGTCCACACCAGATCTTTGTGGGCGATGGGGATGCCGTGCAACGGCCCGCGATCGACTCCTTGCGCGAGTTCGCGATCCAGTTCCTGAGCGCGAGCCAGCGCCGAATCGTCCGTGACGGTGATGAACGCGTTCAGAACAGGATTCAGCTTTGCGATCTGATCCAGGCATAGCCTGGTCAGCTCCACCGATGAGATTTTGCGAGAGCGCAGGGCCTGAGCAGCCTCGGCGATGGTCATTCGGCTTGGTCCGGATGAAACGTCAGAGCCGATTCGGCATCGGACGCGAGCAACGCGGTGTCGCGCCGCAGAGCGTCCAAGAGCTGGTCTACCCTGGCCTGGGCGGTCTCCACTTGAATTTTCGGTATCTCAGACTTCATGCTCCTAGCGTACGACTAACCTTATCCC
>JBARBE010000081.1:0-19857 GCA_049792735.1 Candidatus Acidiferrum sp. | reverse complement strand
TGATTGCTTTTTTGGGCGCTTCGCGTTTGACCGAGATTATGCACGGCACATCCTTTTTAGGAATTCGGAGGATTTGGCAAGCTGATCGAGCAAATGCATGCCGCATTCGAGCGCTTTTGCGACGTCGTCCACTTCGACGGATTCGGCGGGGTTATGGCTAATGCCGTCAGGCGAGCGCAGAAAAATCATGGCCGACGGAATTTTCTCAGCCAGGATCATGGCGTCATGGCCTGCGCCGCTGGCCATGCGATGCGGCTGGCAGCCTACAGCGCGGATGGCCTGCTCGATTTGATCGACGAGAAAAGGATCCATGGCCACCGCGCTCTGGTTGAGAAGCACGTTTTGCTGGGGAAACAAGCGGCGACGCCCGGCAATTTCGACGGCCAGCTGAACGAGCGTCCTTGCCACGCGGCCGCAGATCTCGGTGGACTTGTGGCGAACGTCCAGGGTCACTCGGGCTTCCCCGGCGATCACATTCGTCGCGCCGGGCATCGCTTCGATTTTGCCAACGGTGGCGACGAGGCCGGGCTCATTGAGAGCAATGCGTTCGATCGCGACGATCCATTCCGCGGCAGCGGCGACGGCATCGTGGCGAAGATGCATTGGCGTGGTGCCCGCGTGGTTGGCGCGGCCTACAAACGTAAATTCGATACGCGTCTGCGAGGCAATCCCTTCGACGGCGGCGAGAGAAAGTCCGAGAGATTCGAGGACTGGTCCTTGCTCGATGTGAAATTCCAAATAGGCGAGCGCGTCTTCGCTGACGGCGGCGCGCGGAATTTCAGCGGGATTCAGGCCAAAGTTTTCGATGGCAGAGCGAACGGAAATTCCGTTTGCATCGCGGCGGCTCAGGAGATCGGCATCGAGACTGCCGACCAGCGCGCGGCTTCCAATGAAGGGCAAACCGAAACGGACGCCTTCTTCTTCGGAGAATCCGAGAACCTCAATGGCGAAAGGCAGTCGGCGATGATCCAGCGATTCGAGCAGAGCGACGGCCATCACAACTCCGAGAACGCCATCGTAGGCGCCAGCGTTTGGGACGGTATCGAGATGAGAGCCGATGAGCAGGCGTAGCGCTCCCAATTGCGCGGCAGGATAGAAGCCGCGCAGATTTCCTGCGGCGTCGATGGTGACTTCGGCTCCGGCGGCGTGCAGCCATTTTGTGATTTCGCGGTGGCAGTCCCGCATCGGCGCGGAGAGAAAGGTGCGGCGCGTGCTGCCCGCATCTTCTGAGAAAGTGGCGAGAAGCTTGCAGCGGGCCAGGACCTCTTCGGCGCGATTTTTTGCGTTTTCAGGCATGAGCACGAAGCCTTACCGCCGGCGGCAGAGGCGTGCTTCTATAGTGCCGTGCGGCTCGTCGATAGGCACGAAAATTTCGTTGGGATTGTCCTGGCCGAAACGAGAGAGGTCGACGAGAAGACAGTGCAGGTTGGGCATCGTCAGCGTGATGTCTTCGATTTCCGGGACGCTGGCGAGAGCGGCTTCGCCCATGGCGTAGAGAGTGTGTTGGACGGATTTGCTGGTGTGAGATGCGAAAACACTGAGCAAGGTTTGGCGAATCGCGCTACGCAACGACACGAAGGGAACATCGGGCGACGAATATTTCCATTGCGCACGAACCGAAGTGCCGAGCAAACGGTCGCTGGCCTCAGGAAGAGTGGTGAGCGAGTCCTTGATGAATCCCGCAAATTCCGAGTTGGCCGTCTTCATGATGATCAGATTTTCGAGGCCGGAGATTATGGAGAGCGGGCCGCTTTTCGACGCGGCTACTTCCGTTGTTTGGCGTTCGTTGGCGGATTGCACGAAGGTGGTGGGATGAGGTTTTCCTTCGATGTTAAGATGCTCCCAGTTTTTTTCCGAAAGGGTGACGCGCGCGGCGGAGAGTTGAGGATTGCGATCCAGGAAGAAAGTGATTAGTTCTTTGCCGAAGTCTTCGATGCACGCGGCGTTGGAATTTCGCGCGAGTGAATACACCGTGTTCTTCATCGTGTCGGTGGGAAGAATCTTGCTGTTGTCTCCTGCGACGAAGCAGGACTCGAACTCACCTTCGAGACGGATTTCGACGGTCCATTCCCGGAAATCGTGATGAGTGGGATGCCGCTTCACTTTTACGAGGCGAACGCGCGATTTGCCGTAATTGTTTTCTGCGAGCTCGATCATGAGATCAGCTTCCCCGGTATGTCGTATAGCCATGCGGGCTGAGGAGCAGCGGAATATGAAAATGAGATTCGCCGCCGCGGACCTGAAACGTAATTTCGACGACGGGATAAAGTCCCTCGAGGTTATGCGCGTGATGATAGGTTGCGGCGTCGAACGTCAGGCGGTAAATCCCTGCGCGAAGAGATTCGCCCTCGGGCAGTAGCTGTTCGCAGCGGCCCTCGGCGTCAGTTTGCGAAGAGGAAAGCATGCGCCATTCGCCGGCGAGCTCGCGCCTTTCGAGGCGCACCGGAACTTCCTCAGCGGGCGTTCCCTGTGCGGTATCCAGCACGTGCGTTGAAATGCCGTTCATGAGTTGAGCCATTTCTTCAGCCGGAGATAAGCAATTTGACGCTGTTCTTCGGCTGCTTCGTGAAGTTCCGTGGTCTGGTCATTTTGCAGGCGGCGCCGGAGAATTGCCAGGATTTCCATGGAGGATTTTCCGGTGGCGCAAACGATAAAGATACGCTGGAACTTTTGTTCGTAGGCGCGATTGCCATCGGCGAGGGCAGCTTTAACTTCGTCGACGGCCGAGCCGACTTCGCGTTGCTCTTCGTCCGACCAAGCTGCGGACTGCGCGGCGCTTTCGGCGGACGCACAATAGTCGCCGATGCGCGGATGGCTACGGAAGGCTTCGAGCCAATCGGAATCGGAGAGAGCGTCGCAGGCTTGATCGCAGGAGGCCAGCAGAGACGCTTCGTCGAGGATCGGCCTGCGAGCGGCCATGGCGCGTGCCCAGGTTTTTGAGCCGCAGCAAGGCAGGATACTTTCCGCGGCCGCCTCCGATGGCATGGCGTTCCATCGAGTGAGCGCAGCATTGCTTTTTTGTTCCGTAAGATGGTGCGCGTTTAGCTTTCCAAGATATTCCGCGACGAGGTTTCCGGCGACGGCGGCGCGATAGCGTGTGGTGGAGCGAATATCATCGATCGGGCGAATCTCCGCAGAGGCTGCAGTGCGGGCGGATTCGATGAGTTGAGGTTCGATTGGCTTTCCCTTGATGAGGCGTTCGGTTTCGGCGAGGCGAAGAGGAACGGGTGCCACGCTTCCCATGGCGAGCCGAATATCCGTAACGACGCCATCTGCGATGAGACCTAAGGCCGCGAGGCAGACTTTTGAAATGGCTTGTGCGTTGCGCGCTCCCACTTTTCGCGTATATGCATAGTAGCCCGAAAAGCGTTGCTTCAGGCAGATGGCGCGAATGAGTTCATCGGGCGCGAGCTGAGTCTTGCGATAGGCGAGATGGAAGTTGGCGTATGAAATGCGGCGTTCGCCGCGGGCGGAAGCGAGGAGCAATTCGGCGTCATAGGCGAGAAGCGCGGGGAGCGAATCCGCGGCGGGAGAAGCGTTGACGATATTGCCGCCGAGAGTGCCGCGGTTTTGGTTGGCGATTCCGCCGGTCCAGCTTGCGGCGCTGGCAAGCAAAGGAAATTCGCGATTAATGATTTCGTTTTGCCGCAAGTCGGTGTACGTGCAGCCTGCGCCGATTTGCAATTCGCCTGGAGAATCATCGATGCGGCGCAATTCAGGAAGATTCCAAATGCTGACGAGTTTTCGCGCGGGCAGTTTTCCAGCGGAGTACAGGACCATGAGATCGGTGCCGCCAGCAATCGGAAGCCAAGCTCCGGGCTCCTGCGCGAGGAGAGATAGCACCGCAGGCAAGGTTGACGGAGCAACGAGTTCAAATTCGGCTGGGTTGGCCCTCACGCGGCGGCCTCACGGCGCGCGGCTTCGGCGACGGCTTCGATGATTTGCGTGTAGCCGGTGCAGCGGCAGAGATTGCCGGAGAGACCTTCGCGGATTTCTTCGAGAGTGGGCTGAGGTTTTTTGCTTAAAAGATGATGGGCGGCGAGAATCATGCCAGGAGTGCAGATGCCGCATTGCGCGCCGCCGCAATCCAGAAAGGCTTGCTGTAACTTTTGCAAGTGGCCATCTGGCGCGAGGCCTTCAATGGTGCCGATATTCGTGCCGCTCGCTTGGAGAACGGGAATCAGGCAGCTATTCACGAGGGTGCCATCGATCAGGACAGAGCAGGAGCCGCATTCGCCTTCGCCGCAGCCTTCTTTCGCGCCGGTGAGGCCGAGTTGGTTGCGGAGAACATCGAGGAGACGCTCCATTGGGTGGGCCTCAACGGTTTCGCGTTTTCCATTTACGGTGAAAGAAATTTCAACCTTTGTGCGAGACGGCGATGTTTCGGTCATCGACGATTGCCTTGTGTGGAGGGCAGCGCGGTTTCGAGGGGCGCAGATTCAGAGAGCGCGCTGAAAATATCTTCGGGAAGAAGTGGAATCGAAGTGAAAGGAACGTGGAGAGCATCTTCGACGGCGTTGACGATGGCAGGGGCGGGGCCGTCCATCGGCAGTTCGCCGATTCCTTTTGCGCCGTACGCGCCGTGGACGTTGCCGAGTTCTTCGAAATAAACGCGAATAGGCGGAAGATCGGCGGAAGTGGGCATGATGTAGTTGGTCATCTGGCCATTTTGCATGCGGCCTTGCTCCCAAATCACTTTTTCATAGAGAGCGAAACCGATGGCTTGCGCGACACCGCCGATGATTTGTCCTTTGGCGAGCACAGGATGAAGGACTTTTCCGACTTCCTGGAGAGCGACGAAATCTTCGACGGAGACGCTGTAGGTAGTTAGATCGACCGCGACTTCGGCAACGTAAACGGCCCAGGCGAAGGCAGCGTAGGCAGAGCCGCGATACTTTTCTTCGTCCCAGATGATTTCGTCGGGCTGTTCGTATTGGGCGACGCTGCGGAATTTTCCGTGTTTTGCTACGTAGGCGCGCGCGGCGGCGCGGAATTCTTCGGGCGAATAGAGATCGGAAAGGAGGCCGGAAGCGGTCAGAGTTTTCTTGATGTCTGCGGCCGCGGATTGGACGAGTTTTCCTACGACCATCACCGTGCGAGAGGCAACCGTGGGGCCGCTGTTGGGAACTTCGTGGGTGTCGGGCTGGGCGATGCAGACGTCTTCATAGCGGAGGCCGAGCGCTTCGGCGGCGATTTGGCAGAGGACGGTGTTCGTGCCCTGGCCGAATTCGGTGCTGGAGACGAGAATGCGCACGCGGCCATCGGGGCAGGCTTCGAGACCGACGATGGAGCCGAGATAGCGTTCGCCGGAACCGGTGAAACCGGCGCCGTGGAGAAAAGCGGCGATGCCGATTCCCTTTTTGATGTTTTGTTGCGGATTATCTTTTGCGAATTTTTCTTTTTTTGAGTGATAGGCGGAGAGTTCGAGAGCGCGATCGAGGAGTTTGGGCAGATCGATGTGCTCGTTGATGGTTTGCCCTGTGGTAGTAGTTTGGCCGACGTGGAGGAAATTGCGGCGGCGAATTTCGGCTGGAGAAAGGCCGACAACCTGGGCGATGCGGTCCATGTGACGCTCGAGAGCGAAGAGGGACTGCGGCGCGCCGAAGCCGCGGAAGGCGCCGTGAGGAGGGGCGTTGGTGGCGACGGCTTTGGCGCGAATGCGAACGTTGGGCCAATAGTAAGCGCCGCCGGCATGAATGGTGCCGCGCGAAAGGACCACAGGCGAGAGAGTTTTGTAAGCGCCGCCATCGAGGGTGAAATCGATTTCACCGGCGAGAATTTTGCCTTCTTTACTGACGGCGGTGCGATGGCGCGTGCGGGAAGGATGACGCTTCGTGGTGGCGGCCATGTCCTCGAGGCGGTCGTAAATAATTTTTACGGGCTTGCCGGATTTCATCGCGAGGAGCGCGGCGTGGGCAGCGATCATCGACGGATACTCTTCCTTGCCACCGAACGCGCCGCCGGTTTCCATTTGCACGACACGGACGCGCTCTGCCGGCAGAGCAAAAAGTTTCATGAGGGCTTTGTGGACGTAGTAGGGGCATTGCAGAGAGCCCCAGGCGGTCAGGCCATGTTCGGGATCGAAGGTGGCAATCATGCCGTTGTTTTCGATGTAGAGCTGCTCTTGCGCGCCGGTGGTGTATTCGGCTTCGACGATGTAGGCGGCGTTTTGAAAAGCGGCGTCGACGTCGCCTTTTTCGATTAGATAAGTTTTGAAGACGTTGTCTTTCCCCCAGATAATTTCGGAGCGTCGCTCACTTTCTTCGATGGTGAAGATGGCGGGGAGGGGATCGCATTCGATGGAGACGGATTCGACAGCTTTGGGAAGAAGATGGTGGTCGGGATGAGCGAGGAGAAGGATGGGCTCTTCGGGATGGTTGACGACGCCATCGGCGAGGCAGGGTTGATCGTCTTCGATGAGAGCGATGCAATTCGTGCCGGGAATATCTTTCGCGGTGACGATGATAAATTCGTTCCAGTTGATGCCGGGGGCGAAGGCGATGGATTTTATTTTGCCGCGAGGGATGCGGCTGCGGACGGTGGCGCCATAAAGCATGCCGGTCAAAGTCATGTCATCGACATAGCGGGCTTCGCCGGTAACTTTGCCGCGGCCTTCCATGCGGGGGACGGAGACGCCGACGATGGAATTGGTTTTCATACAGACAGCGGAAGATCCAAAACTCTGGCAGCGGTTCGCGCGCTTCCAATAGTGTATGACAAACACTGCGAAGCACGGATGTGGGGCGTTTGCGGGAATGGCTCGGCGGGAAAATTGGATAGACACGGCAGGGCGGGGCAAGCCCCGCCCCTACGAGGCCGGTAGCCGATTGGAAAGTCTCCAAAGGAAAACATCATAGGAGACATTCCTTGCCGATGGGAGTTCCTGGAAATTCGCCTTCGCTGAATATTTTTTGGCCCCGAAGGAAGGTGGCTTTAACCTCGCCGCGCAGTGTTTCGCCGAGATACGGGGAAATTGGATGACGGTAGTGCAGGCGGCTTTCCGTAACTACGAATTCCCTTTCGGGGTCGAAGACTACGAAATCGGCGTCGTAGCCCGGGGCCAAACGGCCTTTGCGATTTGCGCAGCCGGCGAGGTTGGCGGGGGCTTCGGACATCCAGCGGGCGATTTCATTGAGCGTAAAGCCACGTTGGATGGCTTCGGTGTGCATTACGGGCAGCGCAATAGAGAGACTGGGGATGCCGCCCCAGGCGGTTTGGAAATTTCCTTCGGCTAGGTGCTTCATTTCCGGCGGGCAGGGAGAATGATCTGTGACGACGAGGTCGATGGTTTTGTCGCGGAGGGCTTGCCAGAGTTGTTCGCGATTTTCGCGGCTGCGGATGGGCGGGGCGCATTTGAATAGAGTTGCTTTGTTGGGGATTTTTTCGGCGGTGAAATGGAGATAGTGGGGGCAGGTTTCGACCGTTATTGGCAAGCCTTCCTGGCGGGCGGCGCGCAATTCGGGGAGGGCGCTAGCGGCGGAGAGATGGACGATGTGGAGGCGAAATTTGAACTCGCGACAGAGCGAGAGAAGGAGTCTAATCGCGGAGAGTTCGGCTTCTTCGGGACGAGATTGGAGGTAGGTTTGGTAGAGAGACCAGTCGGCATGGGCGAGATTTTTTGTGGCGGAATCGATGGGAGCTGGAAGTTCTGCGTGGACGAGAAGCGGGAGTCTGGTGCGGGCGATATGAGGGAGAGCGGCGCGGAGCTGGGGCCCGGTGACCATGGTGAAACCATCGATGCCGGGATGGACCAGAAAACATTTGAAGCCGGGGACGCCAGCCTCGGCGAGAGGCTCGATATCGAGCGGATTGTCGGCGACTACGCCGCCCCAGGCGAGCCAATCGACGCGGGTGCGGCCGCCGCGCGCGGCGGCGCGCTTTGCTTCGAGGGCTGGGACGTTGGTGGTGGCGGGAAGGCAATTCAGAGGCATGTCGACGAGGAGAGTGTAGCCACCGGCGGCTGCGGCGCGCGTGGCGGTTTCGAAGCCCTCCCAATCGGTGCGGCCCGGGTCGTTGATGTGGACGTGAGAATCCACCAGGCCAGGAAGAATGGCAGCGTCGCCAAAATCGTGGGATTGCGCGTGGGGCGGGACTTGATTGGGAGGGACCACGTCGAGAATTTTGTCACCATCGATGAGGAGAGCGGCGGGGCGAACACCGTCGGGCGTCACTACACGGCGGGAAAAGAAGGCGCGGAGACTCATAAGCGATAGCTGGTCCGTGGAAAATCGCGTGAGCGTTAGGTTCGAGCGTAGACTGATAGCTACATGTTTTCAAGTCAGCAAAATCGATAATTCAAGACGAAAAAAGTGCTGGGTGGAGGTTTTCAGGGCATATACTTGCGGCGATTAGCGGCGAAAATGCGGTGCGGTGGCGATCACAGATGAGCAATCCATTCATGGCGCGAGCGATTCAGCTCTCGATTGAGGGGGTTCAAAGCGGGCAAGGCGGACCGTTTGGCGCGGTGATTGTTCGAGAGGGCAAGATTATTGCGGAGGGCATGAATCGAGTGACCTCCACGAATGATCCGACGGCGCATGCGGAAGTGCTTGCGATCCGGCAGGCTTGCGAAAAACTTCGAGCGTTTGAATTGAAGGACTGCGAGCTGTATACATCGTGCGAGCCTTGCCCGATGTGCCTGGGGGCGATTTATTGGGCGCGGCTATCGCGGATTTATTTTGCGAATACGGCTGAAGATGCGGCGAAGATTGGCTTTGATGACTCGTTTATTTACGAAGAACTGAAACATCCGGACGCGCGGCGTCGGATTCCGGCGATTCAGATAATGCGTGAAGAGGCGCTGACGGGATTCGCAGCCTGGACCGCGAAGACAGACAAGATTACGTATTGATAGAAGAAATCTTCCACGCAACAACTTTGACTGAAGGCAACGCGAAAGCTCCCCAATTTCATCAAGAAGAATGGTGTCGCCCTCGGCCATTTCGAACCAGCCAAGCTTTCTGCCGATCGCGCCAATGATCAGAAGCAGAATGACCGGCGTCGTGATGTCCAGGGCCGGTACATTCGCAGATGCGAAGCTTCGGGGTGCGTGCGCAGGTGCAGCCGCCGAGTGCTCGGCTCTCACGCGGAGTCCAGCGAGGACGCCATGGCGTGCGTTCCCAAGCTATTCTTGTTTTTTCCGAACGGCCGGGACCGGGCCGCGCTTCGGCGATTGCGGAAATCCAGGCTAAGCGGCCCTTGCTTTCGCACGGGGGTTGCGATCGCAGCAAACGGCGTAAGGGAGCCCGCCAACCAGTTTGACGGCCAGCGTCAACCTGCATGACGGGCAAGTCGACGACCAGGCGCCACCGCAGGTTGGACATTTCTTTAAGATGAGTTGCGCGCCGTCCAACGATTTCCCGTTAATACGTCGGTCGAGGACAAAATGGCATTTGGGATTCTCACAAATAGAATAGCGCTCCATAGGGGAAGCCTCCTTGAGGGCCTGGCAGATATACTCGTGCTGTAATAAAGCGTCAATACAGTAGATATACCTACATAACTCTGGCCGCTACGGGAGCTGCTCGGAGCGCCAGTTGACCAAGCGGGCATAGAAGTGGACGATTTGCCCAGCGGCGGTGGCTTGATGAAAGCGGCATTTGCCGGGTAGCATCTGCCGCGGCTCGGTATCGAATGCTGCAGAGGCCACTATTTGTGTAAAATGACTCGCCGCCGGGACTGGAATGGAAGTGAGTCGCCGCATCAACTCTATTAGCCTAAGATTCCGGTGGCACGAGGGACTTATCATGCAATCCGATTTCCGCCGTAAGACTTCTGTGATGCAGCTGCGCTTCGCGATGCTCGCTTTTCTATCGCTGGCGATCGGCGCACAAGGCAGGGCCCAGGCACCGGCTATCGCCGCCACTCCGCCGATGGGATGGAATAGCTGGAATCATTTCGCCGGCAAAATCGATGACGCCACCGTAAGGGCGCAGGCCGATGCGATGGTGTCGAGCGGAATG
Source organism: Candidatus Acidiferrum sp. (assembly GCA_049792735.1). Taxonomy (GTDB): domain Bacteria; phylum Acidobacteriota; class Terriglobia; order Acidiferrales; family UBA7541; genus Acidiferrum. The sequence goes on along the minus strand of JBARBE010000081.1, from coordinate 9,895 downwards.
CGAGACGCAGGATACGTGTACATCAACATCGATGACACCTGGCAGGGTAACCGGGACGCCCAAGGCGTCATTCACGCGAACAGCAAATTTCCGGACATGAAAGCGCTGGCGGACTACGTTCATGCGAAAGGGCTGAAACTTGGAATCTATTCTTCGCCTGGCCCGAAAACCTGCGCCGGATTTGAAGGGAGCTACCTTCACGAGGCGCAGGACGCGCAGACATACGCGGCGTGGGGCATCGATTATTTGAAGTACGACCTTTGCAGCTTCGACGACATGATGAAGCAGGCAGGTTCGCCGGAAGCAGCGCACAAGATGATGCTCGATGCGTACGTGAAAATGCACAAGGCTTTGCTCAAGACCGGCCGTCCGATCGTTTTCAGCCTCTGCCAATACGGCGCCGATGCTGTGTGGCGCTGGGGCGCTTCTGTGGGCGGAAACTCCTGGCGGACGACGGGAGACATCTCCGACAATTATGCGCGGATGACGGAGATTGGATTCGAACAGGCGGGGCTTGCTAGATTTTCCGGACCTGGTCACTGGAATGATCCGGACATGCTGGAAGTCGGAAACGGTGGAATGAATCCGGAGGAGTACCGCACGCATATGGCCCTCTGGGCATTGTTAGCAGCGCCGCTTCTGGCAGGCAACGATTTAAGCACGATGAAACCGGAGACCATTGCTCTGCTGACAAACAAAGAGGTCATCGCCATCGATCAGGACCGTCTGGGCAAGCAAGCGGACCGCGTCTATGCCGAAGGGACAGAGGAGATTTGGGCGCGGCCGCTTGCCGATGGTTCAAAAGCCGTGGGGATTTTCAACCGGTTCGACTGGCCGCAAACCATCGAAATCAGTTTTGGCAGATTGGGCTACAAGGGCGGCGTGAAAGCACGCGATATTTGGGCGGCCAAGGATCTCGGCACTTTGCCGAACCATTACAAAATGCGCGTGCCCGGCCATGGGGTGGTGCTGCTGCGCGTCTCTGAATAGCCCCTCGCCGACTGGGGCATGGACGGCACATAGTTAAACGCCGTCGCGCGGCCTTTCTCGGCGAACGAACATGGTGTCTTGTGTCGGCTCCGATTCACATTCGATGGCAAGCGTGGTAACCGGCTGATCCGGCGCTTTACTCGGCAAGCCAAGGAATCTCACGCGGAAGCGATCCTGCTCGAACTTTACCTCGTGGCCGGAAGCGAAGAGCCGCGCAGATTTCACTTTTGTCATCAATCCACCTATCGCAACGTACTCACCCGGCCAGAAATGCACATGCATATACAGAGTGCTTCCCTGGCGCGTAAAGCCCGCATAGTTCGATCGATACACCTGGCACCTATCCCTGGTGTGAATGGTCTCTCCATTGCCCGATATCCACTGGCCTACTTCCGTTAGGACGCGCACCGATTCCTCAGGAATCGAGCCGTCGGGCTTCGGGCCGATGTTCAGAAGATAGTTGCCGCCGTCGCGCGAACAGGAGACCAGATTGCGGATCACTGTTTTCGGGCTCTTCCAGTCGTCATCGGCGCGCTGGTAGCCCCAACTGTCGTTCAGAGTCATGCAACTTTCCCACGACCGGCTTCCCTTCTCCGCCACGATTTCCTGCTCCGGGGTCGAGAAATCGCCAGGCAAACCGTTGCGGTTGTCCACGATGATATCCGGCTGCAACTCAAAAACCATTTTGTTCATGCGCTCGGACTCCCACCCGGCGGCGTCGAGCGGCCAGTCCACGTCGTACCAGAGGACATCAATTTTTCCGTAGTTGGTCATCAATTCGCGGATCAGGCCGTGCGTGTATTCAACGAAGCGTCTGCGCGCTTCGGGGTCTGTCGCGCAGCGCGCTCCATCCGGATGATGCCAGTCCATCAGCGAATAATAGAAGCCAACGTGCATGCCTTCGGCTCGAGCGGCTTCCACATACTCGCGCACCAGGTCGCGGCCCGGCCCCTGCTTGGGAGCGCAGTAATTCGTGAGCTTCGTATCGAAATTGCAGAAGCCTTCGTGGTGCTTTGTGGTCATCACCATGTATTTCTGGCCAGCAGCTTTAGCCAATTTTGCCCATGCGCGCGCGGCGTTAGGCTTAGGCTTGAACTGCTTCGCGAGAAGCTCGTATTCGGCGACGGGAATGCCTTCATTTTCCATCACCCACTCGTGGCGGCCCAGCACGCTATAGAGTCCCCAGTGAATGAACATCCCGAAACGCGCCTCGTGCCACCACTTCATGCGGCGAATGCGGTCAGCGTCCTCGGCATCGGAAGGAGTTTGTGGCTGTGCGGCCGGCGGCCCAGGCTGCCGGAACGCAGCGGCAGTCTTAGAAGCAGCCGCAAGCGTCATGAACGAGGCGCTCGTGCCCAACAGCCAATCGCGGCGCGGAATACGATTTGGTCCCATGGCAGCAGCCTCCTACTCAAAAACACTTCGTTTGAGAATCCCGTTTGCGAACGAGCCGAGGAATGATCCGCCCCTGGCGCCTACTTTTCAAGCTTGAATATTCTTTCCATGAGCAGCCACTTTTCGCCGGGCTTGGCATCGGGAAGCGGCCTCTGAAATCCCCACATTAGCTCTTCCCATTCCTGTACTTTTGGATTTTCGCGGTCGGCCATAAATTTCGCTTCAAAGGAAAAATGTTCGTTCACTTCCATCACCATAAACATGCGCGTGCCTAGCAGGTAGATCTCCATGTCTTCGATCCCGGCATCCTTGATGCTTTTCCTGATTTCCGGCCAGATTTTCTGGTGGTAACGCTTATATTCGGCAATCAGTTTTTCATCGTCCTTCAGGTCCAGCGTCAAACAATAGCGTCGGTTCATTTTGCCTCGGCGATAGCGGGACTCTCGGAAACTCCCACGGCGCTGCTTGGCTTGTACCCGCTCACCGCGAAATAAATCACGTAGACATAGCAAAACAGAGGGACCACGAAGGCTCTCTGAATATCGCTCAAGTCTGAGATTTTTCCCATCGCGGCGGGAATCAGCGCTCCGCCGATAATCGACATAACGAGAAGCGACGACCCTCGCTTCGTCAAATCTCCCAGATTTTTTATGCTGAGCGCGAATATCGTCGGGAACATAATGGAGTTGAAGAAACCCACCAAGACGATGGCAAGGACCGCCGCCAGTCCAGAAGCGCCAATCCCGATCAGGACGCTCACCAGCGCGCCGATCCCGAATATAGAAAGCAGCTTCGCAGCCGGAATCCGCTTCATCATCCAAGAGCCGGAAAATCTGCCAATCATGAAACCAGTTTGATGCGCCACGAGAAAGATCGCGGCCATTTTCTCCGGACTATCCGGAATGAGATGCGTCACAAAGCTCGCCTTTTCGCCCTGGTGACCAGCAAGAAATTGCGAGCCCCACGCGGACATATTCTCGAGCGTTTGCGGCATGGCGTGCTTCGCGAAGCGGATGACGAAGCTTCCTATTCCGACCTGTGCCCCCACATAGAAGAATTGTGCGAGCACGCCCTTAATCAAATGAGGATGGGCCAAAACCTGCGTCAGGCCCTTGCTTTTGTCTTCCTCAGCTTCATCTTTCTGGCGCGCAGCAACCTCCGGAAGATGCGCAAAATAAATGAGCGCCGCCACAAAAAGAAAAATCGCGGTGATCACGATGTACGGCACTTTCACCAGGTTTGCTTCCGACGCGATGTAGGCTTGCACTTGTTGCGGGCTCATGGCAGCTCTTTCCGCGGCCGTGTGCTCGACACCGGAAAGAATAAATGCAGAGCCCATTGTCAAGACGCACACAGCGCCCACAGAGTTGAAGGATTGCGCGAAATTAAGCCGCCGCTCCGCACTTTCGGGCGGACCGAGAATGGTCACATAGGGATTCGCTCCCACCTCCAGGAAAGATTGCCCGCAGGACATTACAAAGAGGGCGAGCAAGAAGAATGCGTACTGCCTCGAACTCGCCGCCGGCAGAAACAACAGCGTCCCCGTGGAACAGATCAGCAGGCCAATCAGGATCCCTTTCCTATATCCGATCCTCTCCATCAGCCGTCCGGCGGGAAACGCCGCAAGAAAATAGCCGCCAAAGAAAGCCACTTGAATAAACGACGATTGGAAGTCCGTCAGGGCAAAAGCTTTTTTTAAATGCGGAACGAGAACGTCGTTTAGGTTCACTCCGATGGACCAAAGGAAAAAGAGGCTGGTGACTAAAACAAATGGCAGAACATATTTCCGTTCCGTGAGTGGCGCGGATGCCTGGTTCATTCGGCTCCCTTAGGTCAATGCGCGATCGAGATGAGTATAACCACCGTCGACGAAAACATGTTGGCCGGTGATATGCGAAGCTTGCGACGAGATCAAAAACAAAACCATAGCGGCGATCTCGCTGGGTTGCGTCATCCGCTTGCCCAACGGTATTTTTGACACGAGGTGCGCGAGCTTCTCTTCGGGTTTCGGAAATGTGCCGACCCACTGCTTGTATAGCGGCGTGATCACCTCGGCGGGAACCACAGCATTCACGCGAATTCCGAAGGGAAGCAGTTCCGCGGCCCAATCCCGCGTCAGCGCCAGAATCGCCCCTTTCGCGGAAGCATAGCCGGATGTTCCGCCCTGCCCCGTAACCGCGACTTTCGAAGCAATATTCAGTATGCAGCCCTGCGATTTCTTCAGCGACGGCAACGCGAAGTGCGCCATATTGTAGTAGTGATAAAGATTGAGCCGCAGAGAGCTCACAAATTTTTCGGGGCTCCCGTTCTCAAGCCCCACATTGTCGTTCGCACCCACATTATTAACGAGCACATCCAGCCGCCCGTACTCCTTCAACGTCTGCTCGACGGCGGCGCAGCAGCTTTCCACGGATAAAACGTCCGCACAAATCAGGCTGCAAGTTGCGCCGGCGATCACCAACTCCGTCTGAAGCCTCTTTCCCGCTTCGACGTCCTTATCCACAAACACGGGAATCGCTCCTTCGCGCGCGCACCCTCGCGTGATCGCCTCCCCGATACCTTTCGCTCCCCCGGTGATCAGAACGACTTTGTCTTTAAGCTGCAAGTCCACGCGGTGCCGCCTTCAACCCATAAAATCGAGTTGCACTGCCTCCAAAAACATTTTCCTGATCTGCCGCCGAAAGAGTTTGTATGTAATTCTCGACGAGTTGTTTTACACGCGTATAGCTGGCGGCCAGCAGGCACACCGGCCAATCGGAACCGAACATCAAACGCTCCGGTCCAAACACGTCAAACACGACATCCAGGTACGGGCGCATATCCCCCGGCTTCCACCCCAGCCAGTCCCCTTCCGTCACCATCCCCGATACTTTGCAAAATACGTTTCGATTCTGCCCGATGGCCCGCATGTGCCCGGCCCAAGGCTCGTGGCTGCCCGCTTTGATCAGCGGCTTCGCAAGATGATCCACAACGAATCGCTGCTCCGGAACGCGTGAAACCAGCTCGATGGCGGCAGGCAATTGCTTGGGATAAATCAGGATGTCATAAGTAAAGTCAAACTCGCGCAATCGGCCGATTCCACGCAGAAAATCGCTCCTCATCAAAAAGCGGTCGTCAGGCTCTGCCTGGGCGATGTGTCGAAATCCGCGCAGCTTTTTGAACTGCGAGAAAAACTGCAACCTTTCCGCGATCTGGGGCGAGCATAGGTCAGCCCACCCCACGACACCCGCGATACGGCTGTTGCTCTCCGCCAGGTCCAGCAGAAACAGCGTCTCGCTCTCAGACTGATCTACCTGAACGGCGACGGAGCCATCGATGCCGTTTCTAGCGCACTCTCCATCGTATTCTTCCGGCAAAAAATCGCGTCTCAATAATGCCATTTCGTCGGTAATCCAGCCGCCTCGCGCTTCCGTGTATTTCCAAAAGTGCTGGTGCGAATCAATCGTCATTATCGATCGTGATGCGCTCATGGCTGGTTCACTGGGCATCGAGGTAGTGCGTTTCGGCCAGATTTCTTAATCTGGCAGCAGCGCCTTCGGGCGTGATATCGCGCTGCGGCCCGGCCAACAGCTCGTATCCCACCATAAATTTCTGCACCGTCGCGGATCGCAACAGCGGCGGAAAATAGTGTGCGTGAAAATGAAACTCCGGGTGGCTTTCCTCATCCGTCGGCTCTTGATGAAAACCCATCGAATATGGGAAAGCCGTTTCGAATAAATTGTCGTAGCGAATCGTCAATCTTTTTAGGATGTCCGCGAGATCCCTCGGCTCCGTGTCTTCCAAAGCGGCAATGCTCGACAAATGACGCCGGCTCAAAATCATCGTCTCGAACGGCCACACCGCCCAGTAAGGCACCAGCACCACAAAACTGTCATTCTCGCAAACAATCCTCTCGCCGTCCTCGATTTCCAACCGCAAGTATTCGCACAGCATGCACTTTTGATTGTCTTCGAGGAAACCGCGCATCGCCGCGAGTTCCTTCCTGGGTATATTCGGCAATTCTTCATTGGCCCATATCTGGCAATGCGGATGCGGATTGCTCGCGCCCATCAACGCCCCGCGATTTTCGAAAATCTGGACGTGCTTCACCCATGGGACTTCGCCCAACCCCTGATATTGTTCTGTCCATACCTGAACAACGCGCCGCACGTCTTCCAGTTCCATCCGAGGTATGGTCAAGTCGTGCCGCGGTGAAAAACACACCACGCGGCAAATCCCTCTCTCCACGCGCGCAACGATCAATCCGTCCTGATCCATCTCGTTGGAAGAAACATTCGGCAACATTGCGGGATAATCGTTGTCGAACACAAACGTCTCGGCATACGCAGGGTTGCGCAGCCCTTGCGCCCGCAAATTTCCCGGGCACAAATAGCACTCGGGGTCGTATTGAACGAGCGGCGCCGCCGCAACCTTGTCCACTTTTCCAAGCCACGGCCGCTGCGTGCGATGCGGCGAAACCAGCACCCATTCCCGCAAAAGGGGATTCCAGCGCCGATGTGGCGTCGTCCGGAAGTCCGTCTGATTCATAGGTGGCTTAGCTTATCGTGCCATTTCGGGAGACTCAACTAAGCTTGCGCCGTCTGCCGGCCTGCAGGTATAAACCACTGAGGTGATACCCGTTTCCTTCTGATAACCCTTTGCAACGCTTTCGGCGAATGAGGCAGCGTGGCGCGCTTCGACAAGATTGATCGTCGCTCCTCCGAAACCGCCTCCCGTCATTCGCGCTCCGTAAACGCCCGGCTCCCGATTGGCCAGATCAACCATTAAATCGAGTTCAGCGCAGCTTACTTCAAATAAATCGCGCAGGCTCACGTGTGATTCAGCCATGTACACGCCAAATTGATCGAGATCACCTTCACGCAGCGCCTCCACGCTATTTAACACCCGCTCATTTTCCGTCACGATATGCTTCGCGCGCTTGTAAAGGACCTCCGAAAGAAGCTCGCGATGCTGCTCAAGTTGCTCGAGGCTCACATCCCGAAGCGCACGAATTTCCGGCAGCGCTTTTTGCAACGCGCGCACCGCTTCTTCGCATTCCTGGCGCCGCAGGTTGTATTCCCCTCCTGCAAGCGTGTGCTTCACCCCCGTATTGCAAATCACCAGCTTCACCGATTCAGGAATCGGCACAAGTTCAAAATCCAGCGATCGGCAGTCAAGCATCAGCGCATGATTCGCGCGCCCGTGCAGCGAAATAAACTGGTCCATGATCCCGCAGCGCATGCCGACGAAGTCATTTTCCGCCTGCTGGCAAATGCGCGCAAGATGCGGCCGGTCAATCGAGAGCCCGGATTCTTCCGAGAGCGCGAGCGCGGTAGCAACCTCAATCGACGCCGAAGAGCTGAGTCCCGCGCCCATCGGCACTTCTCCGTGCACCAGTAAATTCGCCCCGCTCAACCGATACCCCGCCTTTTGAAGTTGCTCAGCGACTCCGACCGAATAATCGCTCCACGTGTGCGAAGGCCGCAGCGGTCCGGAAGACAACTCCACTTCCGCTTGCTCCGGAAACTCCTCCGAGGAAACAATCAGCTTGTGATCTTGCCGCAGGCTCGCCCCCACCCAGCAGTAAAATCCCAGCGCCGCGGGCATCACGAATCCGTCGTTATAATCGGTGTGCTCGCCGATCAGGTTCACGCGTCCAGGCGCGCGATAGACGTGCGGATTCACTCCAAACTTCGCGCGAAACTTTTCCGCGATCATTTTCTCGCCGGTCATATTCAGCTTAGTGAATGTCCTTCAATTTGGCCCTGAGGAGTGCAAAAAAGAGGAAATGGCGCGCCCGGGGGGACTCGAACTCCCGACCTTCTGGTTCGTAGCCAGACGCTCTATCCAACTGAGCTACGGGCGCGCAACTTTCAAATATTAACATAGGGTGCGCCGCTCATCCACCCGCGCCCCTCCTCATTCAGAAAGAGGAGCGCGCGCCGCTCGTCCCGGAAACACGCCTTCCACAAGCTGCCCGTCCTTCAATACCGGAACTCCATTTACGAGCACGAACTGTATTCCTTCCGAATACTGCAGCGGATTCTCATAGGTCGCCTTGTCGATGATGCGTTCCGGATCGAACACGGTTATATCAGCATCCGCCCCAACGCGAATCCGACCTTTGTCGTAGAACACCGGGGCCCGCTTTTCCAGCCGTTCCGTAGGCATCAGTGTCATTTTCCTAAGCGCTGTCATCAAATCGAGCGCTTTCTCTTCCCTCACGTAGTGTCCCAGCACTCTTGAAAACGTCCCTTGTCCTCGCGGATGCACTTTCGAGCCCGTGATAGGCATTCCGTCGCTGGCAATCATCACGATGGGGTTGGCCACGGCCGCTCGCGCCGCTTCTTCTGGAATCGAATGGATCACCACGATTCCCCCAATTTTCCGGTACTTCTCAAATGTTTCCGCTGTCAGCCTCTCGCCTGTCTCCGCCCACTGCACGTCCTTATAGGTAATCCCCATGCTTTCTTGCCAGCCAGGATCGAAAACCGCCGATTGCAAAGCCGTGCTTCCCGCCGTGTACGGATAGCATTCCGTCGTCACATCCATCCCGTGCCTTTGTGCCCCTTCCACCATGGAAATTAACTCCGGCGTGAACTTCAGGCCCATGCTCGTGATATGTACCACATGCAACGGCGCGCCCGTCGCCGCCGCGGCGGCCAGCACCTCTTCAAGCCCCGCAAGCCCCGTCGCAGGTTCTTTGATCCCGGCGTACCGCAGATGCACATGCACGGACGCGTGGTACCGCGCGGCGATCCGAAACATCTCCACGATTTCCCAGTGCGTCGCGGCCGCCGTATAATTCACTCCCATCCCTTCGGCCAACGCGCCTTGGCGAAAACCCTTGTCCATATCCGCCTTAATTTCCGCGAGCTCCTCGGGAGTCGCTTCGCGATGTGCCGCGTCGCCGGTCGGCAGAAACGTGCCCGGATCGTGCATCACTTTCATGCGCACCGGAATATGCCCAATGCTGACTCCATAATTGATCAGCGACCTCCCTTCCCGGTCCGCATACCAGTCCGCGACCTCCGCCGTGCCTGCTTCCAGCTCAAGCGAGGTGGTTACTCCGTCATGCGCTTGAAATTGATAATTCTTCGGCTCTTGCCCATGTTCGTGCATATCGATGAATCCAGGCGCAACGACCAGTCCCTTCGCATCCAGGGTTACCTTTCCTTGCAACGAGCTCGAGGAAATCGCGCGAATCTTTCCCCCGAGAATTCCCACGTTGCGCACGGCGTCCAGCCCCGATTCTGGATCCATCACCCGGCCATTGGCGATCACTACATCATATTTTTCGCCATCTTCGGGCGTGCCTCTAGCGACCGTATAACCTAGCGAAGCGGCCATAAAAGCAATCGCGATGGCCGCTGTCCAAACTCTTCCAGATGACCTAAGTCGCATTCTCGGATACCCCGGAGGCGTTGCGGCGCTAAGTCTCTTTCCCAATGCGTCCGGTGTCAAAGGAAATTTTAACCGCTTAACCAATCGTCCTAAAGCCACAATATCGTGTCTCGCGAAAGTTTAGAAC
>JBARBE010000080.1:0-21321 GCA_049792735.1 Candidatus Acidiferrum sp. | reverse complement strand
GCCCTCATGTCCGTGGCCGGCTCGGGATCCAGCGCGATTTGGCCAGCCGGGGGCATGTGATTTTCATAGACGGTGATCAGACGCTCGAGCACCGTAGCCGGCGTATCGACAAGCGGGACAGAGAGCTTTTGCAATCGTAGGTACAGGGAATCGGGGATTTCAATCGCAGGCATGTTCATTCACTCAATCATTCTATGAAACTATGATATAAATGTGTCAAGGTGGACACAGTTCAAGCTGGTGTTTGGTTCCCGGGGTTTACCCTACAGAAAAGGGCGGGGCAAGCTCCGCCCCTGCGAGGCTTTGAGGCCGCAACGATCATCACGGAATCTCAGAGACAGAATGGCGGAGCGAGCACGCTCAGGCCGTGGTAACCACGTAGGGGCGCATCATTTCATTGTCTTCGTGCTCGAGCATGTGGCAATGCCAGACGTATTTTCCCGCAAACCCTTCAAACTTCACGATGATCCGCGTAATCGTCATGGGGTCCACACGAACCGTGTCCTTCCATCCCATCTCGCCGGGGGCGAGCGGGATTGCGGGGCCGGTCAGGACAATCTTCTTGGTCAACTGGTAGACCTCCAAATCAAACGGCCGCCGGTCCAAGATTTGAAAGCGGACCAGGTGCAAATGGATCGGGTGGGAATCGTCCGTAAGATTGATAAACGACCAGATTTCGGTGGAATTCAGAGCCGGTTTTTCTGTCACAGGCTCGTTCCAATGAGTGCCGTTCAGGAGCATGACTTTCGACATTCCCAGGCGGTTCTGGTAATCGGAGAGAGTTAGCTCACGGGTCAGCACGGCGGCCTTTTCCGGGATACGCGGCACAGGCCGCAGGTTCGCCGGCAAAGAGGAAGGATCTGGGGTCTTCCGCGACGAGACGCGAAACTGCATGACGATAGCGACGTCCGTTCGCAGATAGATTTCTTTGCCGGCTTGGCTGCTGAAATCAAGAATCATGTCGGCGCGTTCTCCGGGGCCCAGGATCAGCATGTTCATTTCCGCGGGAGATGGAAGGAAACCCTGCTCGCTGCCGATTTGATGAAACGCGAGGACTTGCGAAGTGAACTTTTCATCCGGAGCAAAAGATAGCCGGTAAAAACTGCCATTTGAGCTGTTCAGCAAGCGGAAGCGGTATTTGCGCGGCTCGACTTCCAGATACGGGAAAATCTTGCCGTTCACCAGAATGGCGCTGCCGTAATATTCGGAGACCCACGGCGAGCCGGGCTTGCCGGAAACGGGATAGTAAATTTGGCCGTCGGGCCGAAACGACCGGTCGAAAATGACGAGCGGAATTTCATAAGCGCCTTTCGGCAAATTCAAGCCATCTTCAAACTCATCTCGAACCAAATAAAGTCCCGCCAAACCGGCAACGCCGTTCAGGCGAGTGATGCCCATGGCGTGATCGTGATAGAAGAGAGCGGCGGCTTCCTGCTGATTGGGGTAGTAACAAGTGGCGGATTTTCCAGGCACAAACCAGTCTTCCGGGTAACCATCACTTTCAGGCGGCGTTCTGCCGCCATGAAGATGCACGACGGTGCGCACTTCCGGCTTGCCGGCCTCCGCGCCGTGAAGGGTATGGTCTACGGGGAAAATATGCTGGCTCGGAAGTTCATTCGCCCACTCGACCAATATCGGTTTCCCGCTTCGCGCCTCAATCGTCAAACCCGGGCACGATCCGCCGTATCCCCAGAACGATGTTGGCGGTACGTCGCGATGGACTTTCGTCTGAAATCTCCGCATGGCAATCCAGTAATAAGGGATTTGGAATGAGGGATCTGCGGGACTGGGCCGCAGTCCCGCCGCTTTCGCCGAAACGGGTATCGGCAAAGGATCGACAAAGCGAGCTAGCGCGCTTGTGTTGATCATCTGTCCAGCGGCAACAGCCCCAGCGGCGTTCGCGGCGCGCGCCGCCGGCACGGCTGCGGCGGCGGTCATCCAGGTTAAGTTTTTCAGAAAGCGCCGTCTCGTCGTCCGCATCCAGTGTCCCCTCACTTGGCGCAATTACCTGCGGCCGCTTTTGAGAGAAAGCGGTCAGCGAAAGGCCGCTGACGAAAAGCAGCCGCCAGCTAAATCGGGCCGTTCCAAGTGTGAATGACAGAGATTGCGGGAAGATTAATGACAGTGCGAGAGAACTAGGGGCCTTGCTGCTCGAGGGAGGTGATCAGCTACAAAGTTCCTCGGTCACATTATACACCAATTGGGGCGAGGAATGAAAGGGCTGAAATTATAATGTCGTGATTTCAGCTGCGGATTTTCGTCGCGAGGATTAAAAGGCGGGGCCGAATTTGGGCATGCGCGGTGCCTTGAAATGCGAAAGTTTTTTCAGCGTCATCCTTCGCAAAAGCGGGAGCAGGGCTCCCGCACTCCATATTAGGACACCATCCCTGAAATACAAATATTGAAGCGGCGTTCATTCCGCTTTTACGACCGACGGCGTACCTTCACGGCCAGCTTCGTGGTGCGATGCTGGAGCGGAACTCGTCATCCGCGCCGCCACGGCGTCCGAAGCCACTCAAACGCAATTAGGAGATCATCATGAAATTGTCCCCAAGTGCGGGCCTCGTATCAGGGCTCGCGGCTCTCGCCGCAGCGGTGTGCATCGCGCTGGCTCCCGCGGCGTCCGCTCAACAAGTCACTTTCGCCCCGTATATACAGCTGGGTGATCACGGAACATTCGGTTTCTCCGACCAGATCGTGGTTGCCTGGCAAACGAATGAAACTACTCCTAACGCTTCGGCTTACAAAGTCACGTTGAACGGGCCGGGACGTTTCTCGCGGTTCGTGCGGCCGAGCGGCCGCGTTGTTGATAATTACCTCGCAGCCGACCCTACTCTGCCCACAATTCCCGGAGCGTATGGAGCGCACACGAACTACATTGCCGTGCTCTCCGGGTTGCAATTTGACACCGTCTACAGCTACACGGTGACGGGGGCGGGTATGCCTAGCGGCGGGTTCACAGCATCGTTCCGAACCCGAAAGCAAGGGCCGACGTATTCGTTCGTGGTCGTGGGGGACGAAGGCTTCTTTCCGACAGTGCCGAATGCATCCTACGTGGTCGACTATGAAGCGCGCATAGCGCACCTGATCAACAACACCGCGAACATCGCGCTGGCAAACCAGCCGTCGCTGCCGTCGGCGGACTTCATTGTCAACACTGGTGACAACGTATATACGTACGGCTCGGAAGACAGCTACCGAGACTTCTTTTTCCCCGTGTACAACAGCGACACGGACTCGAACGAAACGGGAGCGCCCATTCTGCGCAGCAAATTGTATTTTCACGTGGATGGGAATCACGACTTGGGCAGCACGGGAGTCTCGGCGAATCTTCTGGCCAGTGATTCGGCGCCGCTCTTTGCCGGGAATATCGGCGGCGGCGATGCGCTCTCATACTTCACGGATTTTTATTTTCCGCAGAACGGTCCGAAAGGCTTTGATATTCAGTACGCATGGAACGGAGACACACCCTCCGCCACAGGCCTGACGTTTTCCTACCTTGAGCAAAACTATTCGTCGCCGGCGGCTATCGCAGCGTTCCGCGCGTCCACCAAAGTGGATACCGGCAAGGGCGTGAGCTCTCAGATTGATCATCAGAGCAACTATTCTTTCGACTATGGCAACGCGCACTTTCTCTATCTCGATGCGAATCCGCACCTCTTCAACGACAATCTTCCCAGCACTAACGCTTACAACGCTGCGCCTCCGGTCTTCACGGCGTACCCTTCGGCTCTGAAGCAATGGGTGATTAACGATTTGGATTCCAGCAAGCAACTTTGGAAGTTTGTCGTTTATCACCAGCCCGCGTTTACATCCGGAGACGCCACCATCGTCAACAACCAGATGCGCGCCGTCGCCAAGCTGCTCGAGGATCATGGTGTCAGCGTCGTGTTTAACGGCCACGACCACAACTACCAGCGTTCGCTGCCGATGCGGGCCACAGACCGCACAGCGGGGCCAGTGAGCGCGACGGCCGGAACGCCCGCAGTTTATGTGGATGATCAGTTTAACGGCACTACGGATACGGTGCCGGATGGCGTGCTGTATGTCGTCGAAGGCGCGGGCGGCAACCGCGATTTTGACGGCAACTACGCGCCGCCTCGCGGCAGCGGCGTGGGGCTCGATCAGGATGATTCGGCGACGGGAACGTTCACAGATGAACCGGGGCTGACGGTTCCGCAAGGCCCTGGGTCGTGGCTGGACGTCAATCTGACCAATCCGGAAATGATCAACTTCGTGCCCAATGCCGGAACGGGGGAAAAGATCGACGCCAGGTTCAAAGCCAAAGTCTTTTCCTTCGGGGAAGTTCTTGTGGATCACAACAAGCTGACGCTTTACCAGATCAGCGAGCCGCTGCAATCCACTTCTTCGGCTACTTCCGCCGATCCGGCGCCTTATGGCACGGACATTAATGGAAAGCCGCTGAACGATCCCATTCCTGACACGCAAGTGGATCCCACGACGGGACAGGTGATTTCGTCGCCTGCGACGGGGACTTCGGCTCTGCTTGACAAGTGGACCGTGACCAAACCGGATGTCGCTTCCGCCGTGGAGGCGAAGCTTTCCGCGCCGACGCGTGTTCCACCGGGGGGCACGATCACTTACACGGTGGATCTCAGAAACAATTCGCAATATTCCTTGAACGGCACACAGGTGAAGTTCTTCCTCTCGCCGAACGTGAGCTTCGCCGGCACTACGAGCGACACCACTACGGTGGAGGGCAACGAAGTGGTGGTCACCCTTGGGCGGCTGGCTTCGGGTGCGGATCAAACCGTATCCATCAACGCCGCTGTTTCCTCGGAGTGCCGAGAGAACGATTCGGTGGTAGCGCGGGCGGTAATCACTTCATCTACTGCGCTGCCGTTCTTCACAAACTCGGTAGAATCCAGAGCTCACCGTCATTAATTAGCTGCTGGTGGCCGGCGACCCGCGGCAGGATGGAACCATCCTGCCGCGTTTTTTTTGGTGCGCAGCTTCTGCTGAATCCGCCGGTGGGCGGTTTCCGTCTGTGAATCGAGCGCTTTTCGGACGCGGTCTAGATTTGTGACTGCTCGGCGCTTCAAAAATCCAAATCCCCTGCCTTGCTAAACCGGCGGATTGCAAACCACAATTCTTACGAGTACGCTTTCGCAAGCCTCACCCCGCCGTTCCCACCTCCGCGAGTTGTGAGGCCGGGCCCATCTCTATGGAGTCCACGCCGGCTCCAGCGATGGAGGACTGCATGTCAACAGAAACAAAGGCTGTGGTTCGCCGCCTCTATGAAGAAGTGTGGAACAAGCGCCGCCTTGAAGTTGCAAGCGAAGTGCTCTCTCCCAGCCATGCGCTTCACGACCCGCATCTCACCGGGTCGGCCGTCGGCCCGGAAGCTTATAAGCGCGTTTGTACGCAGTTCATCGCGGCATTTCCTGATCTGCAGTTCACTGTGGAAGATTACATCTCCGAGAAAGACAAAGTGGTCGCCACGTGGACCATTTCCGGCACGCACAAGAGGGAGTTCCGCGGAATAGCCGCGACCAACAAGAAGATTTCGGTCGAAGGGATCACCATCCATCACGTCGCCAACGGGAAAATCATGGATTCCTACGTTAGCTTGGATTATCTCGGCATGATGCAGCAATTGGGCGTCGCGCCAGCCTTCGGCCAGTCCAAGGGCGCCGCCGCCCGCTAGTGGCGCGGCGAGCTCTCAAAGCCGCTCGATTCTTTCCCGAATCTTTTGGTTTTGCTATTTTCTTGTTGTTCTTGAGCAGGGCAGATGATTCAGCCGTTCTCCTTGCCCGGGCGGTTATAACTACGAGAACAAACCTGTACTTCAGGCCAAGTTCGCGGGCACGAATAACTTCTAAAATTGACGTATGACCAAGCCTTCCAAAGGGGCCGCTGTTTTTCTGGCATTCTTCGGGCTGATGTTTCTGGTCCCCGGGCTGCTCGCGCTGTCCACGTTTCTGGCGAATGGGCGGAATGCCAGCGCAAGCGGCACGATTGCGGCCGCCGCCATCGCTCTGCTTTTCTCCGCCATCGGTGGAGGGATTCTATTCGCGGCTTTCTATGGTTACGGCCACTTGAAGAAGCAAGCCGCGGTGGAAGAAACAAGTCCATCGTCACCCTGGTTATGGAGAGCGGATTGGGCTAGCAGCAGGTCGGAGAGTCTGCACAAGAAAAGTGCAATCACCGCGTGGGTGGTTTGTATCGCCTGCAACATGGTGCTGATCCCCGTGGCGGCGGCCAGCATTCCCCAACTAGTCCGCGCCAATGATCCCCGGGTATTTTTGGTCGGCGGTTTTTGCCTCATCGGCTTAATTCCATTCGTATACGCCGTGCGCGCCAGCCTTCGCCATCGGCGATTTGGCGACACGTATTTGCAATTTGATTCGCTGCCGTTCACTCCCGGCGGCCAGCTCACGGCAAGAATTCATCTGAAGCTTGATACGGGTGCCTCGCACGGCATTGATCTGCGACTGAGCTGCGTGCGCAGAACGATTACCGGTACTGGCAATAACCGCACCACGGTGCAAACCGTCCTTTGGCAAGCCGACAAAAATGTTCCGTCGGGCGCGATAGGGATGGACCCGCTAGGCAGGACAATTCCAGTGGAATTCGCGATTCCGGCGGATGCTTACGTGACTGATCACGACGTTCCTTCCGATCAAGTCCTGTGGCTCCTTCATGCTCATGCGGATGTTCCAGGAGTGGATTACAAAGATGATTTCGAATTGCCGGTGTTTCGGACTTCGGCCTCGACAAGCGAGGCGGGTGCAGATTCGTCTTCGCGGAGCTACGGATTCGCAAGCGGGTTTTCAAGCGACGCGGAAACGTCGCCGATAATCGCGCCAACGAATCCGAAGGTCATCATCTCGTCGCAAGCGGGAGGCACGGAATTTTACTTCCATGCTTTTCGCAGCCCGGCGCGGGCGCTTTTTCTAGTGGTATTTACGGCCGTGTGGAGCGGCGTGGTCTATTTTCTCTTCCGATCGAGCGCGCCCTGGCTTTTCGCGCTCGTGTTCGGCGCGTTTGACTTGCTGCTGATTTTCGCGGTGATTCATTCCGTTTTGGGGACCGCGCGAATCCGGGTTGGCAACGGTGAGATAGTTTCCGTCACTCGCGTACTCGGCGTGGGGAGGACAAAGCGTTTTCCAGTTTCCGAGATTGACGCCATTGTTCCTGTCACTGGCGGGCAGCAAGGGAGCAATTCGGGGAAGACAACGTATGCCATTCGATTGCGGACGAAGGATGGGCGGCGCGTCACGCTCGCGGATGAAATCGACAGCCGCCAGGAGGCGCGCTGGATCGTTTCGCAAATCGAAACACTCGCCGGCTTGAAAATCGATACGCGCGTCGAGGTTACCGCTCCGCTTGGCGCTCCCTCGGAGCCGCCACAGCCAGGAAGAGGATCCGCTCCATTTGGGACTGCACGCACCGGTTGGCCGCAGTCGCGGCAGCAATCACGCAAGTCCACGATTCTTTCGTTCGCCGTGTTTGCGTTGTTCGCCGGAGGTATGTTTGCGTGGCAAGGCTGGCGGTTCGCGAATCTCAAATCGGTGGCGGGCGCGGCGCGCGCGAACCGGGCGCGCACTGCGGCGACGGCTGCCGTTCCGGCACCGCGGCATTTTGCGAAGTTCATGACGGACGCGGACGCCGAGCGCGTGCTGGCGCTGCCGGCGCAGGACCAAGCGGAAGAATTGCTGGAACGCGTCATCGGCCGCGATCCGAGGGCGCTCGAGCTGTTCGAACAGCAAGTCGAAAGCTGGGTGGGCCACATTCGATTGACGGACCGCATGAAGCAGCTCGAGCGGCGATCGGAATATTCGAGCGACTTGCGCGTGCGCTATGCGAACGCGGATATCAACCTGACTTTGGACGGCTGGCAGAAAAACGAGCAAGCGGCGGACATGCTGATCGAACGAGCGCGGACGGATCTGAAATACCGCGCGGCGGCGGTGTATTTTCTGGGCATGCTTGCCGGGCGGGGCGTCGCTTACGAGAAAATTCATCCCGTTCTTCTCGAGTATGCGAAGCACGATCCGGACGCTTACGTCCGCCAGTGGGCGGTCGAAGGAATGCGTTACCTGGGGAAGGACGAAGCGCTTGACGAGCTCTTTGAATCTTTCACGCAGGATCCTTCCATGAACGTTCGCAATCGCGCGGGATGCAACCTGTCTGATTGCGGGAATTTCACGCGCGCGCAGAGGGTGCGCATGGTTCCGAAATTCCTAGAGCTGGTATCGGATACACACACCGATGCGCAAACGCGCAGCTGGTCATTTTTGGCGCTGCACGAAATTACAGATGAGAATTTGCCGGCCAATGCGGAAGCTTGGCGAACGTGGTACGGCCAGCATGGCGCGACAAAACTAGCAGAATTCGAGCAGCAGGATTGGTGGCAAGTCCGCGGGGACGAATAAAGTCACGAAGCTAGCGGCACCGACAAGGAAGCGGCTTGGAGAACGCCACGGTTCCGCAAATATGGGTGGCTATTTCTTTTTTGCGACGATGTTCTCGATCTGTTTAAGATGATTGAGGTCGTGCCCGGCCATCATCTGCAAGATTCTTTCGAGAGTTTCTTCGCCGCGCTCCGCGTGCGTGCCGAAGTGCTTCCATTGTTCCGGGGTTAGGGATTTGTAGAGCGCGAGATTTGCCTCGCGGATGGCGCGAAATTGCTCGAGGCTTTTGCGCGGATCGTGTTTTGCGTAATTGCGCGCGGCGGCAAGTGCGTCCTGGTCATAGGCTTGAATTGGCGTGCCGGGTGCGGCGAGAATGGCCCGAAGGCGCCACCCTACGATGATTTCGGCGTCCGCCAGGTGGGCGAGGATTTCCCCTACCGACCATTTGCCGGGCGCGGGACGCTTGCGGAGTTTGGATGCGGTTGGGCCCTTTATCAATTTGGCCAACGTTTTAGGAGTTGCTGCCTGCGTCTTCAGCGGATCTTTTCCCGCGACGTTTCCCAGAATCCGTTTCGTGTACTCTTGCGCTGTCTCCGTCATGTCGTTGATGTCCCTTCGTCGTGATTCCTGATGATTCGATCGGTGTGAGTTGGCTTCAAAAAGTTGTAAAGAGCCTCTTCCAGCGAATTTCGCTTGGATGAAACACGGCATTGGCGTATGCCAGGAAACGCTCGCGGATTTGACCGGGTTCCCAGGCGTCCGGCGAGGCTTGGAGCGACATGTAAATCATCAAGGGCGTTCCGATGATGTTTTTTCGCGGGACGCAGCCTGTGAACCGGCTGTCGTAGGAATTTCCCCGGTTGTCGCCCATCACGAAATAGCAATCGGCGGGAACCTTATAGGGCAGATGCATGTCGTAAGGCTCGGTCGGGCCGGTCGTATAATTTTCGGCGAGTTTTCGCCCATCGATCCACACGGCTCCATCATGAATGTCCACGGTTTCCCCAGGCAAGCCGATGACACGCTTGATAATGTCCGACGTTTCTTGCGCGACAAACGGAGTGAAAATCACGATTTGCCCGCGCTTGGGATTCCGCCAAAGCGAGACATGCCAGCGCGTGAAAGGCACGCCAGCGTCGTAGCCGACTCGGCTCATGATGAGGTGGTCGCCGATCAACAGTGTATTTTCCATGGAGCCCGAAGGAATCACGCGCGCCTGGCCGATGGTTCCATTGATGAGCAAAAAGAGGAGCACGATCCACATCCAGGCGATGATTTCGCGCTGGATGCGCTTCGCCCGCGAAAGATTGGCCTCGGGCGTCGCGCTTTGTTGTTTGCCGGATTTCATCTCTCACCCTATTGAGTTTCGCCAAATATGGAGTCGTGCAAGTCGCTGAAAAAAGCGGCAGCAGGGCTGCCGCACTCCAAATTGCGTCTTCGCAATACTATGCGGGACTCAGTAGCTTATCATTCTAACTGTTTACTCTGCCCGTCGTGAGTTAGGACGCGTCCACCGTCACGACGTTAGCGGCGGCTTCGCGCCGAGCGATATCCGCGATGATCGTCTTTGAGCCCATGTACAAAACGAAGGCAAGCGCGATGCAGAGAACCGGGATGATGAGCATGGCTTGTTGGAGGCCAACGGCGCGGAAGGCTTCGGTGATTGTGGCGGAGCCGGCGAGCGCGGCGGCACGGTGAGCGAGCACATCGCTCAATTTCCCGGTCAAGAGCGGCCCGAAGGATGCTCCGCACAGATACATGGCCATGAAATAGATCGCCATAGTCGCTCCGCGCTGGTCCGGCGCGACGATGTCCTGGATCGCGGAGTACACAAGGCCGTAATACGTCGTGAGCGCCGCATAGGTCAGCCCCAGGAACAGCATCGCCGTATACAAAGAGCCCGCCGGTTGGAGAATCCCCACGCACGCGAAGGGAATTGCGATGAGTGCCAGAACCGCGGCGCAAAGCATGCGGCCGTCTTTGCGGCGGTGAACGATCCAATCGCCAAGATAGCCGGCGAACACGCCGCCGGCAACGCCGCCCGAGAGATAGACGATGCCGGTGGCGATGCCCGAACTGGCAAGCGAGAGGCCATGAACACGGCTGAGAAAGGCGGGCAAGAAGGTGGCGAACGCATAGGCGTTGAAATTAAGCAGAGCGCCAGACGCAATGATCCACCACAACGTGGGGATGCGCAGCACGCTCCACATCGAGGAGCGCGAGAGGGGCTGCTGATGGATTTCGCTTGCGCCGCGCGCTGGTTCGCGGAGCATCAGCAATGCCGGCACCAAGAGCAACGCTGGGAGCGCCGCGATAACCATGGCCGCCCGCCAGCCGTAAGCTTGCGCCAGCGGTCCGCTGAAAAAATAACCGAGTGCGCCGCCTACTGGCACGCCGAGCATGAACAGCGCGAGAACGCGCGAGCGTTTTTGAGGCGGAAAAAGATCGCCGAGCCAGCTCGTCGCGGTTGGCGCGCAAGCGGCCTCGCCGACGCCAACCCCCACGCGCGAAAAGAGCAGCAAAGCGTAGGTTGTGACGAGCCCAGCGGAAGCGGTCAGCGCGGCCCAAACGACGACTCCCCAAGCGAGAAGTTTCTTGCGGCTCCCTGTGTCTGCGATGCGGCCGAGGGGCACGCCGATGATGGCGTAGATCCAGATAAAAGCGCTGCCGAGCAGGCCAATCTGCGTGTCGTCGAGATGGAACTCCTTGCGCATGGGCTCGACGAGGGCGCCGGGGACGTGGCGGTCGTAAAAATTGAGAATATTGATGGCGAAAAGGACGACGACGGAGAACCAGAGGCTCTGCTGCTTGGCTTTTTCTGACAAGGCCCAGGAATCCTAGCATAGGGGAAGTGACTGGCGACAAGGATGGAACAAAATAGCGTAGGCTACGTCTACTCTACTAACCAGGGCTGACGGAAATCGTCGAACTAGGGATTGGAGAGCCCCCAGTGAATTCTCTGCTTTCTGATTTGCGCTATGCGGCCCGGGAGGTGCGCAAACGACCCGGTTTTACCCTGACGGCGGTGCTGTCGCTGGCGCTGGGAATTGGAGCTACGAGCGCCATGTTCAGCGTGATTTACGCGGTGCTTCTCGATCCCTTCCCGTACCCGGATGCAGCCCGCATGATGGAGATTCGCCTTGAAGACAAAACTGGCCACGAGCGGTTCGCGGGCCTGAACGGTCCGGAGATACAAATTCTTCGCAAGACCAAGTCGCTCGAAGACGTGGTGGCGATGGGCGGGTGGAATCTCACGACGACCGATGGCGACCTCCCCGAAGACGTTAGAAGTATGGAAATTTCTCCGGAAGCGCCCAATCATTGGGGCACTCGAGCCTTGATGGGCCGCTGGTTAATGCCTTCTGACGCGCCGTTTGGCCAGGACCCTCAGTCTGTTGTCGTCCTGAGCTATCCGTTCTGGCAACGATATTACGTGGGTGATCCGAACGTCGTGGGCCGGACCATTCAATTAGTTCACAAGCCTTATAAGGTGGTCGGGGTGATGCCGCCGCGTTTTCGGTGGGGAGAAGCGGACCTTTATCTTCCTCTAAAGCTCACCAGCGATCCAAAGCTTTACTACGGCGATTCGGTGAAGCTCCGGCCCGGAGTTACGGTCGCGCAAGCGAACGCCGAGCTCCAGCCGCTGATGGAGCAATTCTCCAAGCAATCACCGGATCGTTATCCGGAAAAGTTCCGCGTGAATCTACGCAACATCATCGACATTTATGCCAGGCCGCTGGGGCCGATTTTGTATCTATTGTTCGGGGCGGTGGCCGCGCTGTTGCTGATTGGTTGCGCCAACGTGTCGATTTTGTTGCTCGCGCGAGGCACGGAACGGCAGCATGAGTTGGCGGTGCGCGCTGCGGTCGGCGCCAGCCGCTGGCAAATGATCCGGCAGTTGCTGACGGAATCGCTATCTATCGCTGTGGCCGGAACGGCTTTGGGTGTCCTGCTGGCGTGGAAGAGCCTGGCTCTCATCGTTGGGTGGCTTCCGGAGAATACGTTCGCCGCCGAATCGGTAATTAGAATGAACTTGCCGGTGCTGCTCTTCAGCATTGGATTGGCGTTTGCCACGACGATGGTCTTCGGTCTTTGGCCGGCGCTGCAACTTTCCCGCCCAGACCTTGCCCGGCTAATGCAAAGCAGCACGAGGCGCATCAGCGGGAGTTCGCGGGCCCGGCACACGCACAGCGTGATGGTGGGAGCGCAGGTGGCGCTCACGCTGCTGATGCTGGCTGCGGCGAGCGCCGCGGGCAAAGGTTTTCTCAAGCTGCTGAATGCGAACCTTGGCTACGACCCGCACTTTGCGATGTCCGTCCCGATACCCGTGCATGACAACACGCACATGTCCTGGCAGGACCGCGCGGAATATTTCGAGCAACTGCGCGCGCGGCTGGCGGCAATGCCGGAGGTCGAAATGGCAGGCATCTCGAGCAATGCCACGCCGCCCTCAAACGGCAACGACAATCGGATCGAAATCATGGGGCGCGCAGATGCCGAGAAGCCAACCGTGCGCTTGAATTTCGTCAGTCCCGAATACTTTCCGCTGCTGCACATTCCGCTGGCGCAGGGCCGCGTTTGGGATCATGCCGAAACGATGCGCGGAGCGCCGCTGGCGGTGATCAACGAAACGATGGCACGCGAGTTCTGGCCGAACGGGAACGCCATCGGACAGGAGTTGCGCACGGACGGACTCAAGGCTGATTTGCCTTATTCGCCGGCTGCCCCCGGAAGCGACGGCTGGCTGCAGATTGTGGGGATTGTCGGGGACGCGCGAGACGACGGCCTGCGCAAACCGATAAAGCCCGCGGTGTACATCCCTTACACGCTGAAGATGTGGATGTTCACGCAGATCCTGGTACGCACGCGGATCCCGCCGCTGTCGGTGCTGCACGACATTCGCGCGCAGATCGTGAAGGTCGATCCCGACCAGCAGGTGCTGGGCGATGCGCGGAATCTGGAAGGTTGGATTAAGGAACTCCCCGAGTATGGCCAGCAGCGGCTGGTTGCGTCGCTCTTCGGGATTTTCTCGGTTCTGGCGCTGGCTCTCGCTGCAGTGGGATTGTACAGCGTCGTCTCCTACGGGGTCGCCACGAGGACCAATGAGTTCGGAATTCGCATGGCGCTCGGCGCGAACGCGGGGGATGTGTCACGGCTGGTACTTTCATCGACAGCGGTCAACCTGGCGGGTGGTGTGGCGGCGGGCCTTCTGCTGTGCATTGCCTTCAATCGACTGGCCATGAAGTGGGTGACCGAGAGTTCGCGGGACCCGGTAATTCTCGGCGCGGTAACGCTGCTGCTGGTTGCTACCGCGGCGCTTGCTTGCTTTGTTCCCGCGCGCCGCGCCGCCTCCGTCGATCCGATGGAAGCACTACGCTACGAATGAATCGTGATTTGTCGAAGGACTGCGGTTTAGAAGAAGCCGTCCGCAGACATTGAAATTGCTCGAGCAAAGTCTCTCTCTTCGGAATGCCAGCCGCACATTTTTCCATTCAGGAAGAGCAGCATAGACTCATCCACGCGTGATTAGCCGGGAGTGATACAGCCGACATAGAGCAAGAGCTTGGAACTGGGAGGACGGGTGTTCCGTGAAGCTGAACGGGCAACGCGCGATGGAGAGGTTGGCATCGCAACATGTGACGTAGAGGCAACATAAAACAACGGCGGAATGAAGAGAACCAGCGGGCTGGATGGGACGAGACGGGGACTGGTCGAGAAAGAATTCTGAAACAGAATCGGTGACCGGGAAGAGCCTGGGAAATGAGTGTTTTTCGCCGGGAAAAAGTAGATGACACTTGACGTCTGTTGGTATTAAGGAGAGAGACCGTGAAATGGATGGGAGCGATTCGGGGGCGCGTAATTGGCAAGGCACTCGGAGCGGTGACGTTCGCGGCGATGCTGTGCGGAATGTGCGCGGCCGGCGTTTCCGCACAGGACCAATCCGCAAATGGGGGAGGAGTTGGCACGAAGGTTGCCGCCATCAATATGCGTGCCGCGATTGCCAACACGGCGGAAGGCAAGCAGGCTGCGGCCCAACTGGAGACCGAGTTCATGCCGAGGCGGAAGGAGCTCGAGGATCTGGACAAACAGATCAACGACATTCAGCAGAAGCTCAGGGCGGGAGCGGATATTGTTAGCGACGAGGAGAAAGAGAAACTGACGCTCGAAGGCCAGAAACTTACGCGACAGCTCGAACGCAAACAGAACGATCTTCAGGAAGACTTGAACGACGCGCAGAACGAAGTGATCAATCGCATCGAGCAAAAGCTCATGGAGGTTGTGAAGAAATACGCTCCAAGCAACGGGTACGCCGCCGTGCTGGACGATTCCTCACAGACCACGCCAGTCATGTATGCCTCGACGGACATCACGGAACAAATCGTGCGATTGTACGACCAAACGTATCCCGTGAAGAGCGCATCCGAAGCGGGAGATCCAAAACCGGCGGGGAAGGCGAGCGCGCCCCCGGAGGGAAAACCGTCCGCCCATTAGAGCTTCGTGAGCAATCAAACCTCAGTGAGCTGCGCGGTGGAAGCGTGCGAATAATGCTCGGTTTCGAGGGCGTGTTTGACGAGGTTGACGACAGCCTCGCGAGAAAAAGGCTTTTGCAGGAAGAAGGCGTCTTCGAGTAGTTCTTCCGCCCCTTCATTCTTTTCAAGATAGCCGGTCATGTAGGCGATTTTGACGCGAGGCAGAAGAGCGCGAAGGCGCTGGCCAAGCTCGACTCCGCGCATCCTGGGCATGATCATGTCCGTCAAAACTAGATGAATGGATTTGCCCATACGTTCCGCGGTGGCAAGAGCCTCGAGTCCGTCCTCGGCGGTAAGCACGCCATAGCCGGCGGCGCTGAGGAATTCCGAAGCCAGCTCGCGTACTTCCTTTTCATCCTCGACAATGAGAATCGTTTTTCGCGGTGATTTGGCCCTGGCCTCGGTGCATGCCCCGCCCGCGCAATTATTTTCGGTCTGCGCTTCGGTGCGCGGGAAGTACAGCTCGAAGCGAGCGCCCTTGCCGGGCTCCGATTCGAGCCAAATGAAGCCGCCGCTTTGCTTGACGACGCCGTAAACGGTAGCGAGGCCGAGGCCCGTGCCTTTGCCAGGATCCTTGGTGGTGAAGAAGGGTTCAAAGACGCGGGCTTTGGTCGCTTCGTCCATGCCGCAGCCTGTGTCGGTGACGCTGACGAGGATGTAGGCGCCAGGCTGGGCGGTTGGAAGCTTGCGCGCGTAGCTCTCATCTACAACGACATTCTGGGTTTCGATGGTGAGCTTGCCGCCAAGGGGCATGGCGTCGCTGGAGTTGACGGTGAGATTCAAAAGAACCTGCTCGAGCTGGCCTGGATCGGCTTTGAAGCGGCCGAGCGAATCGCCGAGGCGGAGGCTGAACTCAATGTCTTCGCGAACGAGGCGGCGCAGAAGCTTGCCCAGATCGGCGATAAGGTCGTTGACGTCGAGCACTTTTGCTTGAAGCACTTGCATTCTGCTGAAGGCCAGGAGCTGGCGGGTGAGGGAAGCTGCGCGATCGGCGGTCTTAAGAATTTGCTGGGAATGGTTGTGAAGAGAATCGCCGGGCAGAATGCGGTCGAGAAGAAGTTCGCTGTGGCCGCGAATGACGGTGAGGAGATTGTTGAAGTCGTGGGCCACACCGCCGGCGAGGCGCCCCAGGGCGTCCATTTTTTGTGCCTGGCGAAGCTGCGATTCGAGTTGTTCCTTTTCGGCAGTGTTTTCCTGGAGGGCGCGGCGCATGGCATCGAAGGCAAGGCTCAGCCGGGCCATTTCGTTGTGGCCCCCGGAGTCGAGGGGATAGGCGTAGTCGCCGCGTTCGAGAGCCTGCACGCCGCGGACGAGAGAAGCAAGAGGGCGAGTGACGGTGTCGGAGATGAGGTAGATCAGGACTGCGCCGAGGAAAATCGTAACGAGAGCGATCTTCAGAAGCAACTGGTCGAGGCGTTGGAGGTAGGCATCTGTTGGCCCATAAGATTTCAGAAAGAGCAGGCTGGCAGAAGGAGGAAGGCCGCCGCTTAAATCAAGGTAACCCACGAAGAAGCGCTCGCCGCCGAGAGTTATTTGGGAGGTATCGAAGTGATTCGGGAGCTTCCGCTCGAGCTCGATTTCCTGGAGAGGACGGAGCGTGCTGATGGCCATCGAGTTTCCGGAGCGAAAGACGACATCGCTGGAGGCAATTCTTCCGAGTTCAGCGGCTACGGAGTCATCGATCAGGCGGCCGACTACGACGAATCCTCGGGTGTCTTTCTTGCCAGACGGACCATAAAGCGGCTGCAAAACCACTTGATACATATTTTTTCCGTTGGACCACCAGCCCGAGCCTTCCCCCCTTTTCACGGAGCGCAGTAACAGTTCTTGTGCGGAGGCCATGGAGAACTCCGACTCCATGGAGCGCAACGCGGTAATTTTTCCGTTCTTATCGGCGAGGACGAACAGATTGCAGTCATCGGTTTTCCAGGGATCGTCGCTGGCCGCTGTTACCACGGTGGCGTCACCGTTCCTGATCAAGGCGAGTGTTGCCAGGAGGTCGGCCTTTCGAGACAAAGCCATCAGTTCCTGTCTCTGCATGGCTTGAAAAATCAGGGTTGTGTTTCGAGTCGATTGTTCGATTTGTTGCTGCGCGTGCGCCTGGGCGTTGCTGCGCACAAACACGAGGGTGACGCAGGTGAGCCCTACAGTAAGCAAGACAAAGGACAAAAGGAGTTCCGTGCGAAGTTGGCGGGTGTTCTTCGTCCACCGAATAAGCTTCGCGAGGGTGCGCCGAAACGCGCGGCGAGTCCACATCCAGTTGAAATTCACGCGGAAAGTAGATTAGCGGGAGGGATGCTAACCGTGGAATGGGCCGAGAGTACCAGAGAGACGGTACGAAGGTGTGGCCCAAATAACAGGGTTATTTGGATGTGGAGGTGAGGAGTTCGAGTTCGTCGAGGTTGCGGGGCCAGTCTTCGCGAAGGAGGCGGGAAAGGGCGCGGTCGGCTAAGAGTTTGCCGGCGGTTTGGCAGGTGGGGCAATAGTTGGTTTCGTTGGAGGCGTAGCGAATGCGCTGGACCTTTGTGCCGCAGCGCGGGCAGGGTTGTTTATAGCGGCCGTGGACAGCCATGCCTTCCCGGAAAGCTGTGACTTTTTCGGGGAATTTGCCGTCGGCTTCGGAGCGCAGGCGGTCGGTCCAGCGGGTGAGGCTGGAAAGAATGGCTTCGAAGAGGCGCTTAATTTCGGGGACGGTGAGTTTTTGCGTGAGGGTCAGAGGAGAGAGCTTGGCTTCCCAGAGAATTTCGTCGGAGTAGGCGTTGCCGATGCCGCTGAAAAGGCGCGGGTCGGTGAGGGCGCGTTTGAGAGTATGGTTGGCGGAGAGAAGTGCGGCGGCGAACTGCTCTGGCGTGGCGCCGAGGACTTCAAGGCCGCCGGGATCGAGAGAGCGGAGACCTTCGTCGCCCAGGACGATGTGGAGAGAGGCGCGCTTCTGGGAGCCAGCTTCAGTCCAAAGGAGGGAGCCATTGGGGAAATCGAAGGCGGCGAGACCGCGAGGCGGAGAAACTTTGACGCGGCCTGGCTTAGCACCGAGCGCATGCCAGTGAAGGCGGCCAGCGATCATCAGATGGAGGACGAGCCAGAGGTCTTCTTCGAGGCCGATGCAAATGCGTTTGCCGAGGCGGCGGAGTTGGAAGATTTTTTTGCCTGAGGCCTCGGCGAGGGGCGGGTTGGCGGTGCGAAGGAGAAAGGGGCTGACAATGCGGACGGCCTCGAGGGTCTGGCCAAGAATGCGGGTTTCGAGGGCTTCGAGGTAAATGGTAATGTCTGGGAGTTCGGGCATGTGTTTTCGAATGAGTGCCCCAACCTGGGACAGAGGCTATCGTACAACGTCGAGAGCAGTCTTGTAGCGTCGACGGCACAAAATGACCGATGGCGCGGACGAGAGAGTACAATAGATTGTGGAGGCAGAAGGGAATTTGCCAAGAACTGTCCCAGCGGACAGGCGAAAATTTCTCGTAAAGTTTTGATAAAAAATCTGCATATACAAAAATAGTTCAAAAATGGTCTTGACACAAAACGGCAAGACGCACGATACTCCTCCGCGCGCCAGTTTTCTGCCTTCCCCAGAGACACGTTCCGGGGTTCCCTCCACTATCCGCAGCCGGACAAAGTCAGCGAGGAGTACCGGTGTCTGTGCAAACAACTGAGAAAGAAACGATGAGTTCGCTCGAAATGGATAGGGAAGTCATTCGCTGTAAGACATGTGGTCTCGTCCAATACCGGACGCGCACGGGGAATTGCCGCCGTTGCGTGCGCGCCTTGCCTCAGCGTCTGGAATTCCTGATTCCTCCACCGGCACCTCCGGAGGAAGCAGCCGCTGAACCCACGTCCGAAAAGTTCGCCAACCAGGAGACGGTCGAGAATATCGGCCAGCGCATTCGCCAATTGCGCGAATCGCGCGCGATGACCCAGAGCCAGCTGCAGTCGCGCTCGAAGGTCTCGCGCTCCTACTTGTCCCGCATCGAGAGCGGCCAGATGACGCCGAGCCTCGGCACTTTGGAGAAGATTTCCGAAGCGCTGAACGTCGGCTTGAACCGCTTCTTCATTCCGGAGTCCGACGGCGAAGCGCTGCTCGAGGATCCGTTCATCCAGGGATTGCGGCCGTTCCTGCGGCAATTGGATTGGGAACAGTGGCAGTCCATTCTGAAGAGGCTGCAGGCCATCAGCGATCACGTCCATGCAGCTCCGGTCACTCTCCGCCCTATCGGTAATCCGGCGCGGATGCCGCAGCCCGCGCCGGCGAATGGCAACGGCCACAATGGTCACATTGGCGCCGTCCATTCGAATGGGCATGCGCTTACGCATTCCCATGGGCAGCCGCAGGGGTATGTGCTGCGGCGGCCAGGAGCGGGGCCGGTGTTTCAACGGCCGGTGGCGCGGTAAGTTTTAGCGCGAGAAGTTTTTCGTTTCGAGAGCAGGGCACAAATCAACGCGGTGTGGCCACCACGGTCACACTGCGTTTTTTTTGGAGAAGCAGGCGCAAGCGCGGTGCATAGCAATGCTAGAAGGAATTACGCGTTCATGTGTGCCCATGGCTGGCTTGCTTCATTTTGTAGACGAGGACGAGAAAAAGGGCGAGACATCCTGCCGGAATCAATCCCGTCGTCGCAAGCGTGATCCACAATCCAACAGGTCCAGACCAGGAACGGGCAACTGCTAAGCCGAGAACAAGACAGACCACGAGACCCGTCCACCACAGCGGGCTCTGTATTGTAAGCCCTGTGATGACCCTAATATCCACGGCGGAGTTTGGCGGCGTATGGCGGAAAACGGCGACATAGAAGTAGGCCATCGTGCCAAACCCGAACAGCCACAGGGCGAGCAGCGTTCCTTTGGCAAACCACATGGGTAACTCCCACTGACAATCATTGTAGGAGCGTTTCTATCCACATGTTCGTAGCCCGTCAAGTCAAATTTATGAAGAGCCGTTACTTGCTAAATATTTAACATGAGGTGCTGGATGTCTGCCGCGGGATGGCTTGTCCGCTATATCGCCCTCGCGGGACTATCGGACCCGCGAGGCAAACAGGATCTTTATTAGAAATGCGGGCTAATCACGGACGACGGAGACTTTGGCGGTGGGGACTTCGAGGCGCATCAGGCGATGATTTGCATCCAGGTACAGATCGACTTCGAGGTCTGAGGTCGTGACGCGAAGGCCTTCGTAGGAGGCGCCATCGATGGTGACGGAGCCTGTGGATTCGGCGGTGATGGTGCCGGGCATCAATTCCTGGGGGATGAAGACAGGGAAAGTTTGCGGGCCGCCCTTGGACCAATCGTAGAGGCGCGCGAGGACGCCGTACTGATAGTAGAGATTATTGTCGAGCACGGCGATGAGAGGAGTGTTGAAGGTGAAAGTCTGATCGAAAGGGTGCGCGCCCTGCATTTGCAAAGTCATTTTGGCGACGCCGTTGTCGAAAACGATGTTTGCGGCGTTGGATTTGTCGGCGTGAGAAGTCCATTGGTAAGTGATCGGAGCGCCATCGGGTTGAAGGGTGAGCGCGCCGGTGACTTTACTGGCGGCGCCTTGTGCGGGCTTAATCTCGGCGTTGCCTTTGGCGAGCCAGCCTCCCTCTGAAGGCGAAATTTGAAATTCTTCGTGGCCAACAGTTTTTCCATCGAGCTTGATGCTGAGTTTGCCCTGATCCTGGGCGAAGACCGAGAGGCTGGGGACAGCGGCGTTCTTCTTTTGATCGGCAACGCCAGCGACGGCGCAAACGAAAATCAACAGCGCTCCAAGACAGATCGATAGTTTGGCTTGAGCGCCGCGCAGTTTTGTTCTCATAAAATCCCCCTTCGCAGGCTGCCGCGAAGCACGGCAAAAAATTTGCGGAGAAGAAGTCTCCGTTGCTTATTCTAGCGAACGTCAATCAAGAATTTGGTTTTTCAACAACAAGGTGTGCTTGGCTGCCACCTCCCGCGACAATGCCACGGCGAAGGATTTCGGCGACAACCTGCGTGGGATCGCCGGAACTGTCCACGCGATAGTCCGCGAGTTGATAGGACGGCAGACGCTGCGCGTGCAGAGCGCGAAAGCTGGCTTCATCGCGAAAAAGCGGGCGGCCCGTCATGGTCATGCAGCGGGACAACAAAAGCTCGACGGGCGAATCGAGCCAGAGAACGGGGACGCCCGCGTTGCGTAGAAATTCGGGACAGCCGGGTTGAGCGTACGTCCCGCCGCCAAGAGCCAGCACAGTGGCTTCCTTATGCTCGCCAGCGCGGCCAAGTGCGGCGCGCAATTGATCCGCTTCGATTTGGCGAAAGGCGGGCTCCCCGAAGCGCTCGAAAATCTGCGGGATGGCGAGCCCCGCGGATTGCTCGATGCGATCGTCAAGATCGACGAAACGCCAAGCGAGTTGCTTGGCCAGGAGAGTGCCGACGGTTGTTTTGCCCGAGCCCATGAAACCGGC
>JBARBE010000079.1:0-3949 GCA_049792735.1 Candidatus Acidiferrum sp. | reverse complement strand
GTGCCTCTTTATGCGCGGCAGGCGCCCGCGGAACTCGCCGCGATGATGACAGATTGTCTCCCGCGATTTCTTTTTGCGAGTGACGTCTCGCTGGGTGAGGCCGTGGCGAAAGCGCTGCCGCCGCAATGGTCGAGCGCGCGAAGGCTCGTTCTATTTGACGAAGTTTTGCAAGAGGCCGCGGCGGAAGCGCCTCCGCTCGAACCGCCGATTCCTCGCCAGGAGGCCGATCTCGTCACGATCATTTATACCTCAGGGACATCCGGCGAGCCCAAAGGCGTTTGTCTTAACGTCGGCAACGTCACGCACATGCTTTCTTGCACGCGAGAGCGCCTGGACTTGCTGATGGGCGCAACGCACGAACCTGATCGCGTCTTCCACTACGGACCCTTCAGTTTCGCGGCCTCCTGGATTACCTTGCTCACCTGTCTCTCGCGCGAAAGCGTCTTGACGCTTTCCACCGATTTGACCAAGCTTGCCGACGAAATTCGCCTCGCTTCTCCACACTATTTTTTGAATGTGCCCACGCTTCTTGAGCGCGTTCGCCGCGGTGTCGAGGAAGCGCTCGCGAAACGCGCCGCGCCCATCCGCAAACTTTACGCCAAGGCGCGCGACGCATGGTCGCGGAAACACGTGGGCCGCGGCCGCGCCACGGACGGTTTCTGGCTGGCTCTGGGCCGCAAATTCATTTTCAACAAGATCAAAGATCGCTTCGGCCCGAACATACGCGCCCTGATTTGCGGTTCCGCGCCGCTCGCCCCGGAGACGCAGCAGTTTTTCTTGATGCTCGGCATTCCGGTGCTTCAGGCGTATGGCCTCACGGAAACGACCGCCATTTGCACGCTCGATGATCCTCGCGTTCCCGTGGAACCCGGTCATGTGGGCACGGCGGTGAATGGCATCGAGATGAAAGTCGGCGAAAACGAAGAAATCATCGTCCGCGGCCCCAATATTTTCCCCGGCTATTGGAATCGTCCCGAAGAAACGGCGCGCGTGCTGCAAGATGGCTGGTTTCACACCGGCGATCAAGGGGAAACCAATGTGAGCGGCAATTGGCGCATCATCGGCCGCATCAAAAATCTAATTGTCTTGAACTCGGGCCACAAGATTACTCCCGAGCCGCTTGAAGAGAAGCTTGCGCGTTTGCTTCCCAACGCGCAGCAGGTCGTAGTTGTTGGCAATGGACGCGGCTTCCTCTGCGCGCTTGTGGCGGGCCATGTCGAGCGCACCGCTGTGCAGTCGGCCTTGGACACCTTGAATCAAGAGCTTCCGCACTACCGCCAAATTCGCAATTTCACGGTGCTTTCCGAGAGTTTCACCTCCGAAAGTGGACTCTTAACCGTGATGGGCAAACTGCGCCGCGATGCCATCAGCGCGCGCTTCGCAACGGAAATCAATGCGATGTATGCCGAGGCGCTGGAAAGCAAAGCCGCCGCCGGAAGCCAGTCATGAAGTCTTTCACCGGCAAAACGCTCCGCTGGGAATGGCGCGACGGCGTAATCGAGTTAACGCTCGATCGCGAGCCTGCCAACGAAATCGGCACCGCGATGTTGGCGGAGCTCGAACAATTTGTCGCCGGTTTTCCGACGCTCGCGCCGGAAACCGCCGTGTGTATCATCTCCAGCGACCGCAAGCATGGTTTTTCCGCTGGCGCCGATCTGCGCGAGCTCTATCACACCGCCGCTCAGCTTCCCGAGAAAGAGCGCCTCTCCGGCGTCCGTTCATTTATCGAGCGCATCCATGCGGTCTTTAACGCTATCGACGCCGCGCCCTTCACCACGATCGCCGCAGTTCACGGCGTGTGTTTTGGCGGCGGATTCGAACTCGCCCTCACTTGCGACATCATCATTGCGGACAAGATGGCCCGTTTCGCTTTTCCCGAACTGCGTCTCGGCCTCATCCCCGGTTTCGGCGGCATCCCTCGCCTGAAGCGCGACCTCGGCAATGCCTTTGTCCGCGATTTGCTCTTCACCGGCCGCAGCATCAATGCTGCTCGTGCGCAGTCCGTGGGACTTGTCGCGCAGCTCGCCTCGGAAGGAGAGGCGCTTCGCATCGCCCGCGCGACCGCGGCTCAAATCGTTAAATTTGATGCCGTCACGCGCGCCGCGGCAAAGAAATTCATCAAGCCCACACCACACGAAGACCTACGCCGCGAAATCGATCTTTTCTGCGAACTCTTCGCGCGTCCCACGGTCATGGCCGCACTCAAAAAATTCGTCGAGTCCACCGACGCTATGCCCTATTTGCCGTAATGCTCTCGCCAGAAGTGGCGCGGTAACGTGCTGCACGGCATTTTCTTTCTTCCTCCGGAAAATGGTAAATTTAAGCTTCCATGCGCACCCTTGAGCAAACCACCCGGGAGATTCTCGATCTGGCGTCGAAGCACTTCAATGTGCCCGCAGGCTCGCTCGCGCCGGAAGATGATTTCTTCAAAAAGCTTGGCATCGACAGCCTGCAAACGCTCGAAATGCTCAGCCGCCTCGAAAACCATTTCGGCATCGAGCTTCCTGATTACGAAGTCCAGGGCGTGAGCGACTTCCGCACTCTTGCTTCGAGGATTCAGTCCCGCCTGTAATGCTGGACCTCTCTAAATATCAATCCATCGGCGCGGCGCTGAAGGATGCGCTGCAGGAATTTTCCAACGAAGTCTGCCTGATCGAAGCCGACCGCGAGCGCGAAAAAGAGCGCCTGACTTATCGCGACTTCCAAGACCGCGCGCATCCGCTCGCCAGGGCGCTGCAAGACGCGGGCTTCGCTGCTGGCGATCGCGCCAGCATCATCATGACCAATCAGTCTAAGTGGCTTATCTCCGCCTGTGCGGTTTTTTACGCCGGCGGCGTTCTGGTTCCTCTCGATTACAAACTCACGCCCGACGAGCAGTGGCAACTCCTCAAGCACTCCGGGGCAAAAGTTCTAATCACCGAGTATCCCATCTGGCGCCAACTGAGCGGCGCAGCGGGACGAGCAGCATCAGCAAACGTTCAAACTGTTCTCGTGACGGAAGCCCCAACGAACGCCGATCTTGCAGGCGCTCAGCGCTGGGAAGAATTTCGCGACAATAGCGAACCAGCCTTCGTCCCTCGCACGCGCCGGGACATTGCCTGCATCGTCTATTCTTCCGGCACCGGCGGCCGCCCCAAAGGCTGCATGATGACGCACGAAAATTACCTCGAACAGTGCGTCGCGCTCACCTCGATTTATCCGTTTGCCCCCGGCGTGCGTTACCTCAGCATCTTGCCGACAAACCACGCCATCGATTTCATGGTGGGCTTCTTCGGCCCTTTCATTTGCGGCGCATCGGTCGTCCATCTACGCACGCTTCGGCCCGAATACGTCCGCGAAGCATTTGCAAAATACAAAATCACTTACGTCAGCCTCGTCCCCCTCGTCCTAAAAAATTTGCAGAAAGGCTTGCAGGCGCGTTTCGACGCGCTTCCCTCTGGCAAACGCAAGGCGCTCAACGCGCTAATCGCCATCAACAGGACGTTGACGAAAGGTCGCCCGCGCCTCGGCCTCAGCCGCCGCCTTCTAAAACAAGTCCACGAACCGTTCGGCGGCGAACTCCGCACCATCATCGTCGGCGGCGCTTTCACCGAGCCGCAAACCCTGCAATTTTTCTACGATCTCGGCATTCCTGTCGCCAACGGCTACGGCCTGACGGAAGCAGGTACCGCGATCACCGTAAACGACCTCAAACCATTTCG
Source organism: Candidatus Acidiferrum sp. (assembly GCA_049792735.1). Classification (GTDB taxonomy): domain Bacteria; phylum Acidobacteriota; class Terriglobia; order Acidiferrales; family UBA7541; genus Acidiferrum. The sequence continues at coordinate 248 of JBARBE010000079.1, read as the reverse complement.
CGCAGACACCGTCGGCAAGCCTCTTCCGGGCATGGAAGTTCGCATCCTCAACCCAAGCGCGGAAGGCATCGGCGAAGTCTTCGTTCGCGGCAAAACCATCATGTCCGGCTACCTAAATGACCCGGAGCTGACCGCCGAAACCATCGTCGACGGCTGGCTGATGACCGGCGATCTCGGCCGCTTCGACCCCACAGGCCATCTCCAACTCTTCGGACGCAAGAAAAACATGATCGTCACCGAGGAAGGCA
>JBARBE010000078.1:0-8698 GCA_049792735.1 Candidatus Acidiferrum sp. | reverse complement strand
TTAGAATCAGTGTTTACGGAAAAGCAGAGGGAGGGGGCAGTAATTGTTAACTAGCCGTTCTTGATCGCCTCGCCGCTCCAGATAGCTTCCCCTGGGAGGCCACTCGAAATCCGTCCATTCTAATCTTGGCGGACAGGAAATCACTCTCATCCACGAATAATGGAAAGACGAATCGCTAGCTACTTTGTGATTCCAGCTTTACCGGAATTGCCGCTATCCATCGTAGCTGCGCCATTCACAGCATCGGAAACCTCCCGAATGGCGGCCACGATCGTGTCCGGCCGCTCGAAGGGGATCATATGGTCGCTGTCAGGCACCAGGATGCGCTTGCCGCGTGTCGAAAGATGAGCCTCTTTCATCTGCAAATCATTCACCCAGATTTCGTGGAAGTCGTCGAAATCCTTCTTTGGAAATCCAGGCGGCAACTGCGAGGCCGGCACCAGTTTGCCCGCAGTAAGAACGATGAGCGGCTTATCACCGAGATTGCCGGCGGCGCGCACCTCGTTTGCGCTCTCGTCAAACAAACTCATTTCCGAGGCCGCCGCTTCAATAAACTTCGGCTGCAACTGCAGGTAGAGCATCTCCTGGCCGAATTCCTTGGAAACGCCCGGACTTTCACCCTGGTTGCGCTGCGCGAACCGTGCAATGCCAAAGCGGATGAGCAGAGGGGCAAGCTTTTCCTGCCGCTTTAGATCCTCGTTCGATTTTTTCATGAACGCTTGAGTCGCGGGCGACATGCGGCTCACTTGATCTTCGTGTGAGGCATCCACAAGCACCATTCCCACGACCTCGCCGGGGTATTGCCCGTTATAAACGCGCACATTGAATCCGCCGAAGGAATGCCCAACTAAAATGTACGGCCCTTTTTCGTGCGCAGCTTCGAGCAGCGCGTGCAGCTCTTTCACAATCTCCATGCTGGTTCGCGGTGCGGAGCTCGCGCCGCTCCAGCCGTAGCCCGCTCGGTCGTAGGAACAAACACGTGTAAATTTCGCGGCCTCGGTCTGCACCGGATTCCAGCCGATTGCCGGTACGCCCAGCCCGCTGTCCAAAATGACGGTCGGGCCTCCCTGGCCTCGGCAATCCAGATTCAAAGTCAAATTGTTGAATGCCGGGCCGAGCGAAACAGATGTGCCTTGCTGCGGAAATCTCCGTGCATCCGCATTGTTCTCAATCGCCTCGTACGACGCACCCACAATCGCAGCCACAACGATAAGCAGAATTAGCGCGACGAAAATGCGGCCCACCCAACGCTTCAGACGCCCGGGGCGCGATGAAACATTTGCTGCATTTTCATTTTCCACGAAATTCTCCGGCGGCTCGGCATGGGAGACGCATTTCGTCGGCGGATGTTAGAACGTTCGCTGCATCGCGTCAATGCAGGGAAATGTGAGGGGCAGCGCTGGCAGGGCGCCAGACTCAGCGAGAAGGCAGCCAATCGTTGATCGCCACGACGCGCGGCAGAAGGGCCTGCGCGCCAAGTTCGCGAAAACGCGCCGCATGTTTACGATATTCGTGCGCGCCGCGCGGCAAGATAGCCATGAACGGCACGTGCGCATCGCGGGCCGCGAGAGCGTCGTCGATGTTGTCCCCGATGTAGAGCGCCGAAGCCGGATCGCGCCTGTCTAGAATTTTCAGTAAGCCGTCTGGATACGGCTTCTTGCGTTTCACGTCATCCATGGTGATAACCGTGTGGAAGTGCCGCGTCGCAGGCCAGCGGTCAAAGCTGTAGGAGAATTCCTGCCGCGTGCGCCCCGTGAAAAGATTGAGCTCGAATCGCCGCGCCCACCGTCCGATTTGCTTCGGCGTCACGACCAGCTTTTCCTTGCGAACATTTCCAGGCTTGCCGTCTTGGCCCCAATAAAATTTCTGGAACGCATCGCGCGCTTCCTCATACGATGTCGGCCTCCCAACAGCCGTTGCCCAGTTTGACACCAAACGCCAATCGTCGTTGTTGCCGGGTTTGCTCTTCCACTTGTGCAGTTCGGCCCACGAAACGCGTTTGCCCGTAAGAAACCGCATTGTTTCGATCGCGGAAAGCCAATACGAGCGCCGCACATCCATCAACACGCCGTCCACGTCAAAGATAAGAATTTTGGGAAGTGAAATCCGTCTCGAAGTTGTCACTCAAGAATTGGAGCAGAAATTTTCAAGTTCAGCAACGTGCGAACTCCGGACCCGCTCGCCTTCTTCAGCGGCCACAGCCATTTCACCAAAGCGCTCCGCGGGCTTACGGGAATCCCGCGCTGGCAATACAGGAAACAAAACGCTCCATAGGGGGCTCATGCATAAACCCTCGCGCTAAAGCGCACCGGAAACCTTGCCGCGCTTCATCTCCTGGGCAACACGCCTTCGGTGGCGCTCTTCATTTCCATTCGCCGCCCCACATAAATCTCCAAAAGCTGATCGAGTTCCTGCGGCCGGATCGGTTTGGTGAGATAGCCATCCATCCCGCCCGCTAGGCATTTCTCGCGATCTCCTTTCATGGCGTGCGCCGTCAAAGCCACCACCGCCTGGTGCGCTCCAGTCTTTTTTTCTTTTTCACGAATCGCCGCGGTCGCCTCCAGCCCGTCCATTTCGGGCATCTGCACGTCCATGAGCACAAGGTCAAAACTGTCCTTCTCCATCGCCTTCAGCGCTTCCAAACCCGTGCCTGCCACCACAACTCGATGCCCTCTCTTTTCCAATAAGCGCACCACCAGACGCTGGTTCACCAGATTGTCTTCCGCCAGTAGCACGCTCAAGTACGCGTCAGGCTCGCGCGCATCCTGCAATGAGAAGCGGGTAATCAAAGGAATGGCGCCGTCATGCTCGCGCGCGCCGAGCACACGCGCCACTGCCTCGCGCAATTCCGATTGACGGATCGGCTTCAGCAAGTACGCCACGACACCGAGCTCCAGGCAGCGCGCCGCGTCGCCACGATGCCCCGCCGAAGTGAGCATCATGATGGTGGCTGTGGCTAATTCCGGCCGGCGCCGGATTTCTTCGACCAAGGCGAACCCGTCCATGTCCGGCATGTGCATGTCCGTTAGAATCAATCCATAGGGCTCTCCCGTTTCGCGCGCCGCGGATAGCTGCTCGAGCGCCGCCGCGCCCCCGTTCACCAGGGTCGGCTTCATCTGCCAGCGCAGCAACATCCCCTCAAGAATTCTGCAGTTCGTGCGGTTGTCATCCACCACCAGGACCTTTACGCCGCGCAAGAGCTCCGGCGGAGCGATCGATCCCAATTTGATTTCTTTGGCGTCCGCCGCGCCTAGCCGCGCCGTGAAATGAAATTGGCTTCCGTGGCCCACTTCGCTCTCGACCCAAATTTTGCCGCCCATCATAGCTACCAGCCGCGTCGAGATCGTCAAACCCAGACCGGTTCCTCCATACTTTCGCGTCGTCGACGAATCCGCCTGCGAAAACGGCTCAAAAATCAATTTTCGCTTTTCCTCGGGAATCCCGATTCCGGTGTCCGACACTGTGAACTGGCAGATACAAAAGCTGCCTTTCTTGGCCTCGACTTGCACTTTGACCGCGACCTCACCCTTGTCCGTAAATTTGATCGCGTTGCCTACGAGGTTGACCACAATCTGCCGCAGTCGCACGGAATCTCCCCTCACCATTTCCGGTACGTCCGGTCCCACTTCGCAGAGCAACTCGAGCCCCTTTTCATCGGCCCGCAAAGCCAGCGTCTTCAGCGTAGCCTCCAAGCTGTCGCGCAAATTGAAATCGACGGACTCCAGATCGATCTTGCCCGCCTCGATCTTCGAGAAATCCAGAATGTCGTTAATTACGGTGAGCAACGAATCGCCCGACATTTTCACGGTTTCCAAATAGTCCCGCTGCTCAGGCGTGAGGTCTGTCTCAAGCGCGAGATCGGTCATACCCATGACGCCGTTGAGCGGCGTGCGAATCTCGTGGCTCATGTTTGCCAGGAATTCGCTCTTAGCGCGACTGGCCGCCTCGGCCGCTTCCCGCGCCCTCTGCATTTCCTCTTGCGCCTTCTTAAGATGAGTGATGTCGCGGCCGACGCCGACGAGGCCCGTCACTCGGCCATTTCTATCGCGCAACGGCACCTGCGTTGTCATAACCTGGCTCACGTTCCCGTGGACATCCAGGCCTGTTTCTTCGCGGTTGATCTCCGCCTGTCCCGAACGAATCACTCTCTGTTCGTCTTCGTAGAATTTTGAGGCCAGCTCGCGGGAATAGTAGTCAAAATCGCTCTTTCCTATGAGTTCTTCGGTGGTTTTCGCCCCCATCTGGCGCGCCACCGAGAGGTTTGCTACCAGGAACTTGCAGTCCAGGTCTTTCACGTACATGAAATCGGGAACGTTGTCGATCAACGCGCGTAACACTTTTCGTTCTTCCGAAAGCGTCTCTTCGCCCCGCATTCGTTCATTGACTTCCAACTGCAGCTCCTTCGTCCGGGCGAGGACAGTGAGCTCCAGATCTTGCTTCGCGCTCACCAGCGCCGCATCGCGCTCCTGAATCTGTTCCAACATCTTGTTGAAGGAGCCTATCAGCGTCCCCACTTCGTCATTGCCACGCGGAATGGCGCGAGGCGAATAATCTTCCTGTTCTGTGACCCGAGTCGCGATTTGTGCCAAATGCAGAATGGGCTCCGTGATCAGCCTCAACAGCCGCGAGGAGACCAGGTACGTCACCAAAATAGAAAAAACGATCACGACTACGGAAACTTCCGTGTACTGCCGGATAAGCGCTTGGAGAGCGCCAAGATCCGAGACGATGGCGATAGCGCCCGTGTTCTCTCTCCCCAAGGAGATCGGTTGATAGAGAAGGAGTGAGTCCTTCTCAAAGCGGGCTCCGGCCTTGTGCTCCGAGGGCATGGAAAATTCAGGGCCAACCCCGGGGCGGCGGTATTCCGCGAAGACCTGTCCATGGCTGTCGTAGAGGCATGCGGCCACAATATGGCCCTCGGCGCGAAGCGCAGACAGCGTGCTCTCCGCGGACTTTCGATCGTTGAATGCAAGCGAAGCCGCGGAATTGGCGCCTAAGGTGTCTGCCAGAGCCGAAAGCTCGCTGGTCATGGACGCGCGGAACCTGGATCTTTCGAAGACGTCAAAACTCAGGCACGCAAGGCTCAGGCCCACCAGGCTGGTGCACACAATGACCAGCGTCAGTTTTCGTTGAATGGATGAATTTCTAATAAACGGCATTTCAAGTTCCTTTTGGACTTCCGATTACCGTTTTCGCCAGGGTCAACAGCCTGGCGCTGATCTGCAATTTGGCCTTCTCCGCGGCAACCAGGTTGATATCGAAGCGCACCTTGTTGTCCTCCAGAAAAAAGCCGATCATCCCGCCTTCCTCTGCAAAATTCTCAGTTTCGCCCACGGTTAAAACCGGACCTTCTTTAAGGCCGGCAAGCGCCGCGGGGATGGTTTTCCTCTCCAGCATTCCAATAAACAAAACCTGGCAGCCCTGAATCTCCGCTACCCGCCTAAAGTGCTGCACCCGAACAGATCGCGCGCCGATCGTCTTCCCATTTAAGCTGGCCTCCAGCGCGCCATGGAACGGGTCCTCTCCGACCGTGCAATACGTGAGCGGGCTGTCGGCACCCTTGAAGGCTTCTGGCGGCCAGTCAACAAATTGCGCAAAATGAAATAGAAAAGCCGCCTTAACCTGATATTCGCTCGGGGAGTTGTCTTGCGCCGAAAGGCGACGAGCGCCGGTGGTGGGCAGCACGCCGAAAAGAGCAGCGATGGCAAGCGGGATCCGCAGGCGGCGAAGTACTCCCCTGCAAGTTCCCCCTCCCGGATTCCGCAGAGCCCATCGCATTTTGTTCGTAAGACTCAAGTTTTTCTGTCGTAATCAGAATTGCCACGTAATCTTGGCGTAGGCGCTCCGCTTGATGAGACTGGAATCTTCCGTTTGGTCGGGCCCCAAGTATTCAAGATGGTGGTCGCGTAACAGGTTTTGCCCGACCAAGCTGATGGAAAACTGCTTCCTGGGCCGCCAAATTACGTTGCTGTCCAGCCGTGTGTATGACGGGACTGCTTGCGCAGAGAGTCGTCCGACAAAATAAGCCGCGGCATTCCACTGCCAGTGGCTGCCTAAATCCAAATGCGAGCGCAATTGGGCCTGCTGGCTCGGGAAACCTCCTTGTGTGCCCGTTATCGACGTAGAATCCTGGCTCGTCGCGTCCCGGTGCAGATGCATGGTCAGGAAGGAATATCCAGAGCTCACCGTCCATCGCTTGGTTGCCTTCCAATCCACAGACAGTTCGACGCCGTGCGTTTCGCCATACAGTAAATTACTGAGGACGTTTGGGATCACGAGGTGCGCCGGCGCTGGAACGGTCTCAAGAAAAGGCGTACCCGGCTCAACGGAGACGAGATTGTCGTAGTCGTTGTAGAAGACTGTCCCATCGAATGAAAGCCGCTTCGTGATCTCGGCTCGATAGCCCGCCTCGAAAGCGTTCAAGCGCTCGTCCTGCCGTGTCGGGCTGCCAAAAATGCTGACGAGGACGGGAAGATTACCGGGCCCCGGAAATACAGATTGATTGACACGAATGTCCCGGTCGCTTTGCGACGGAGTCCGGAGTGCTCTGGAAACGGCGGCCCAGAACATGTTTCGCTCATTGACAATCCAGGCGATCCGGACGGTCGGCAGAAATCCAAAACCGGTGAAGTCGTTATGCTCGAGTTTCGCTCCGACGGTCAGGTACAGCCGGTCTGGCTGGAGCGCTATCTCGTCCTGTACAAAAGAGCTGAAGAGCTGTCGAGTTAGCTCAGGCGGCGTGAAGGCAATCCGGAAAGTCGTCGCCAGCTCATCGGTGGTCATGAGGTAGCCGAGGCCCCAAACAAAATCCTGACGATCGCCCCAGCCGACGTGATGCCGAAAATCGATGCCGAGTGTGCTAAGACCCGTACCGTAGGTCGTATCGCCGCGGTCGCTGTGATCGAAATTAATTTGAAGATTCGTTTCCGAGTGTGGCGAGGCAACATGGTCCCAACTGGAAACCACGTCCCAGCCGGAAAAACGATCGCGCAGATTGAGGACGGCATTCATCGGCGGAGAAATCGAGGCGATGGTCTCGACCATTTCTCCTTTACTTCCGCTGTAGGCATCCCCCTCGAACGTCAGCGAGTCCTTTGGCGAAGCTTGCGCGTCCACGCGGAACCCTCCTTGAAAGTTGTGCCAGTCGTCCTCGCCATTCTGCCCCGCAAGATTGGGCAGGTGTCCCCCGTTAAAGCCGCCGCCGTCTACCCGATACGAGGTTGCGCTTCCTATGCTTCCTCCGTAGCGCGCGGTTCCAAATGCCTGCTCGGAAGTTCCACCACCTGCCGTCACCTGAGCGCCTCGCGTGTCGGCTGCTTTCTTCGTCGTGATATTGATGACGCCGTTGACCGCGTTGGCGCCCCACACCGTGGCACCGGGACCGCGGATCACCTCGATGCGCTCGATATTCTCCAGCAGCAAACTTTGGCTATCCCAGAAAGTCCCGGAAAAAATAGGCGAATACACCGTGCGGCCGTCCACCAGGACGAGCAATTTGTTGGAATACTGGCCGTCGAACCCGCGCGCCGTGATCGCCCAGGTGTTGCTGTTGATCTGCGCCACTTGCAGGCCCGGGACCATCCGCAGGAGATCCGGAATATTCGTCGCTCCCGAATTGCGGATGTTTTCCCGGGTAATCACAAAAACCGCCGCCGCCGTTCGCGAAAGCTTTTGCTCCTTCTTCGAGACGGAAGTCACCTCCATGTTCATCAAATTTTCGATACTCAGTTGGGTAAGATCAGTTTGCGTAGGCGCGGTGGCTTTCGGTGCGTGCTGTGTCGGGGCGGCTTGATCTGATTCCGTTGTTTGAGAAGCTTGCTGCGTTTGGGGGAGTCGCGAGGCTGGCGGGGGTTGCGGCCGTGCCTGGGGGCAGCGCAGCAAAAAAGAGAGAAGCATTACTCCGCCGGCAAAACTGATTCCGCGGAGACGTAGTACGGACATTCCTCTGTTTATAGACACACATCCCTCCCTCCGGAGCAAAGTGCACATTCGGTACCGAATCTGGTCGCCCCCCGTGCAAAGCAAATCGTTTACTTTCAAGGCCTTAGTTCGTAGCCGTCCCGGCCGCGATTCCTGAATTGAGCCTCCGACATCGGTCTGTACCAAACTGGTGCAAAGTGAATTCGCGCTCTCGCCTGCCCAACCGCATCAACCGCGTCGCCGCGCCATTTGCTTCGACGAACTCCGGTATGATTGCTGGGGCCAGAACGGGCTTGCTACAATCACGCGCGCAAGTGCAGCGGCTCAGAAAGCGAACGCCGCGCGTCGGAAAGAGGAAGGAATGGCGGGATTTGGCGGCGTGGATTTCATCGATTTTGACTCGCAGTTGAACGACGAAGAGAAGCTGGTCCGGCAGACGGCGCGGCGATTCGTCGATATCGAAATTATTCCCATCATCGAAAAGCACAGCCGCGAGGGAACGTTTCCGAAACACCTGGTGCCGCAGCTCGGAGAGCTGGGATTTTTCGGCGCCAACTTGCAGGGGTATGGCTGCGCGGGAATGTCGAACGTCGCTTACGGGCTCGTGACGCAGGAGCTGGAGCGCGGCGATTCGGGGTTGCGCAGCTTTGTTTCGGTGCAAAGCGCGCTGGTCATGTATCCGATTTATGCGTATGGCAGCGACGCGCAGAAGGAAAAGTGGCTGCCGCTGCTGCAACAGGGAACAGCTATTGGGTGCTTCGGATTGACGGAGCCGCAG
>JBARBE010000077.1:0-4353 GCA_049792735.1 Candidatus Acidiferrum sp. | reverse complement strand
GAGGTGCTTCAGACCATTCGTCGCCTCCTGATCCGCTTCAGGTGTTTCCGGCTGGAACGAGAGTTAGCCGGCCCGGATTTCCACCGGGTAGAACTGTGCACCTTTATCAAGGCACACACAACAACGCCGCGGAGCGAGCCTTGCGTGTGGTCGCGCTGGGACGGAAGAACTACTTGTTCGCGGGCTCGGATGCTGGCGGCGAACGCGCCGCCGCAATCTACAGCCTCATGGGCTCCGCAAAGCTGAACGATATCGATCCTGAAGCGTACCTGCGCGACGTACTCGCACGCATCGCCGACCACCCGGTCAACCGCATCGACGATCTTCTGCCCTGGAACGCCGCCTCTAGCTCAGAACTTGCTCCCTTAACATAATCCCCCGTCAAGACGGCCAGCTTCGGCTTTCAATTACCCACAAGTAGGACAGTGGTCGGTTAGTTCCAGTACTTTCTGTTGGTTGATTGGCTGAGCGTCTCCTACGCGGTGCCTTTGTGCGAGGTCGGCCTATGCTGAACTGCCGTTATGACGAAGCGGCAAGAGTTGCAACGCTCACCGAGGGTTGATCACGCCACCGCCTCTCAAACCAAGACCTGGATCGATCGTGAACTTGTCGGCAGCGAGTTCCGCGACGCCCGACTCAACAAGCGATTTAGAAAGCTTTTTGAGCAGCTCTCCGATGGCATCGGCGAGAGCATCCCTTTGGTTTGCCAGGACTGGGCCAACACCAAGGCCGCCTATCGTTTTCTGTCCAACCACCGCGTCACCGAAGCGGAGATTCTTGCTGGACACTTTCTAGCGACACGCGATCGCGTCGCGGCCACCGATGCCACGGTTCTGATCCTCCATGACACAACCGAATTCTCCTATCATCGAGCGGATGTCCGGGCCATTGGCATTCTGAAGAAATCCTTCACCGGACAGTACAAAGCCGGGCGCCCGCACAACTACACCATCTGTGGAATTCTGATGCACTCTAGCCTGGCGGTGACCACCGCTGGCCTTCCTCTGGGCCTGACGGCCATGAAGTTCTGGACCCGCAGCAAATTTAAGGGCTGCAACGCGCTTAAGAAGAAAATCAATCCGACCCGCGTGCCCATTGAAAAGAAGGAGAGCATTCGCTGGCTGGAAAACCTGACCCAATCCACCGCCCTTTTGAACGACCCGCAGCGCTGCGTTCATATCGGTGACCGGGAGAGCGATATTTACGAGCTTTTCTGCACCGCCGAGTCGCTGGGCACGCACTTTCTGGTGCGCACCTGTGTGGATCGCTTGGCAGGAGATGGAAAACATACGATTGCCGCGGAAATGGAAGAAGCGTGCATCCAAGGACTGCATCGCCTGCAGGTTCGTGATGAAAAGGGTGATCGGTCCGAAGCCATTCTGGAAATCAAATACCGCCGCATCCGGGTGCTTCCGCCCATCGGCAAACACAAGGAGTACCCCGAACTTTTGCTCACCATCATTCATGCGCAGGAGCGTGGAACACCGAACGGGCGGGAGAAAATCGACTGGAAATTGATCACCAACTTGCCCGTGCGTTCTCGGGTCGAAGCCATTGAGAAACTGGAGTGGTATAGCATGCGATGGAAGATTGAGACGTTTCACAAAATTCTGAAGTCTGGTTGCAAAGCGGAAGAATCGAGACTGAGAACGGCCGAACGCCTTGCCAGGTTACTGGCGGTGTTTTGCATTCTCAGTTGGAGGGTTTTCTGGCTGACGATGATGAACCGTGTGGTGCCCGCAGCGTCTCCAACGTTGGTCTTCACGGCTCTGGAAATTCATCTGCTCGATCAGTTGGTGAGAAACAAAGGCACGCATCCTTCACAAAGAGGTTCGCTTTCAACTTACCTCACCAAACTCGCTCGACTAGGTGGCCACCTGGCGCGCGCAGGGGATTCTCCTCCTGGGAATCGGGTGATCTGGAGAGGCATGTCGCGCCTGACCGATATCGAGCTCGGCTTCGCCCTGGGAGCAGAACTTATGGGTAATTGAAAGCAGCTTCGGACGCTTACCTTTCCCTTCGCCATGACGTTCCTCCTCCTTCGCAAGAATCATATACACTTCCCTGCGAATTGAGGGGGGGCAGACCACAGGCAGTCGGCGCCCCTTCGGGCCCCGGGTAAGATCAGAAATACTTTGCGAAGACTCGCGTTAGCCCGTAATAGAGAGGATAGTTTATCGCTGCCGCGATAAATGACCATGAATAGGGGTCTCCGGGCCCGTGGTGCTGGCCACCAAGAATCATGGCCAAGACCAGCCCTAGATATACGCCTGGCATAGCCAAAGCAGCCTTTTTAAACCAAACTACTGCAATAAGTGAAAAGACAGTCATAAACATGGGCACTATAAGCGCTGAATTCCTGACAACCTGTGGGCCCTGAGTTCGAGGAAAGAACCACGCTTTAAGCCCGCGAGTCAATACCAGTGCCAGTAGATAGTAAATCGCAATAGAAAATAGAAAGATGATTAAAGATTTCGTATTCGCCCTCCGTATCTAGAGTGGTCTTTAGTTTGTTGAGCACGGATTGGGAGCGAGAAAGTTTCTTGGATCAGGCATTGGTGCACCCTTTTCGGCAAGCTCCATCACAGCTCGGAAAAACGCAGTAGTGGCCGCAGTGGCAGCCTGCACGTCAGGGCTGTCCGCACCTTGAAAGTCCTCGCCTATCATGTGGTCCGGTCCTGGAATGTGCCAGCGAGTGTATCCTCCATCCCACGGCTGGTATCCAAAATGTGACGGAGAATATGAATCTTCTATTGTATGGGCAGCGCCGTAAATATCTCCCTTTTCTATGTCATCTTTGATCTGCTGCTGGGTTGAAGCATACGCCTGGGCACAATTTTGAAAATTACCGTTGGGTTTTCTTCCCGCCATTGCGTGCGTATTCGAATCATAAACATCGTCCTGCTGAGTTCCCGGCCGATTGTCAACAGCTGCTACTCCTTTTCCAATTCGATGTGCCTCTGTGAGTGTATACGCGTAGCCAGAATCCAGCGCTGCGTCTTGGGTGATTTGTGTGTGGCGCCATGGAGCATAATTGCCTGACGGATCCACAAAGCTAATCGGATTGCCGTTCGCATAGGAGTACTCGTTCACACCGCCCGCGAGCCCAATAGAGTCCTGGCTGACGAATCGTGCGAATGCCGAACTGTAATATCTTGCTCGGTAATAATAGAGACCGAGGTTGATCGCGTCGAGTTCACGGCCCGTATAGGCAAAAGGATTTGTTGTCGCTGACCCAGTTTGGGCCGTACCTCCAAACGGATCATACGTATATTGTGTTTGCACCGCGCCGCCTGAATCGGCGAGCCCGATGGTGCTCCCGAGGCCGTCCGCCAGGAAGCTTCTAGACCCAGCAGAATCCGTCCTCTGAAATACTTCGTCGATCCCGCCACTTAATGAATTGGCAATATTTGAAAGGGCGCTTTCTTGCACAACGTTCGCGCCATCGTAGAGAAAGTTGGTCGTATTCCCAAGTATAGTTTTACTCGTCCGTCGTCCAAAAGGGTCGTAAGTAAATTTAGTTCGAGTCTGGGGCTCAGTCACGGTGCCAGCCTCGGTCGATCGACTATCCCGACGAGCGGTTTTGGTAGTCCGCACGAGACTAGCATTGGCCCAGATACTACTCTTCGATCACCGATGTGCCAACTACCAAAGTTGTTTGGTGTGTTAAAGGACTTGTCTTGGCAGAGAGGTCCTGCACCGAAGATTCAGTGTGCTTCGAATGATCTGTTGTAGGAGGTTAGGAGGAGAGCGGATAGCTAGCTATCCGGCGCCAAAAATCGGCCGTGGCCTTTGAAACGGCAATGGTCCGACGCCAATCAGGTGCTTCACGGTATCGAGCAGCTTGCTGATGGGGTGACGTGCCGCCGCGGCACGGAGATCGTCCGCGGTGACATGCAAATAAATCTGGGTGCTGGTGATCAACCGATGACCAAGCAGATCGCGAATGGTCACGAGGCCAACGCCGGCGCGCACCAAGTGAGTGGCAAAGGTGTGCCTCATGCGATGAGGTGAGAGCGTGATGCCGACGCGGCTGCGTTGTCCCCAGGTGCGTACGCGCTCATAGATACTGCCGCGGCACAGGGAACGACCGAAACGTGAGCGAAAAAAAGGCGTCGTCGGAAGAGCCGGCCCACGAGCCTGTACGTAGGTTCGCAGCACTTCGGCGAGTTGCGGGTTCAACGGAATCACGCGTTCATGACCGCCCTTGCCTCGTACCCTGATAGTGAGTTGGCTGAGATCGACCTGTCCGTTGCAGAGTGAAGAACATTCCGATGCACGGATGCCTGTGCCGTAGAGCAACGCCAGCAAAGCGCGATCCCGTAGGCCGATCACGGTATCTTCCTCAGGTTC
>JBARBE010000076.1:0-7365 GCA_049792735.1 Candidatus Acidiferrum sp. | reverse complement strand
CCGTAGATTAGGTCGACGTTGACGGAGTCGAAGCCGAGGTCGCGGGCGGATTGGATTAGGTCGCGCGTGAGTTCGTAGGGTTGGACGCGATTGATGGTTTTTTGGACTAGGGGATGGAAATCCTGGATGCCCATGCTAAGGCGATTGAAGCCAAGTTTGCGGAGAGTTTCGAGATGATCGCGACTGGTGACGCGAGGGTCGACTTCGATGCCGACTTCGGCGTCGGGGGCGAAAGTGAAATGATCGCGGGTGAAGCCGAAGAGATCTTGGATTTGTGGGGGAGTGAGATAGGTGGGAGTGCCGCCGCCCCAGTGGAATTGGGTGACGGGGCGTGCGCGGGAGACGTTGCGGCTGACGCTGGTGATTTCGCGCTTTAGGATTTCGAGGTAGGGAGGCGAGACGGCTTTGTCTTTTTGGATGATGACGTTACAGGCGCAAAAGAGGCAGAGGCTTTCGCAGAAAGGGATGTGCATGTAGAGGGAGACGGGGGATTTGGCGGCATCGGCTTGCTCGTGGACTTTTTGGAGGTCGGCGGGGCCGAAGGAGTCGTTCCAGACGGGGGCGGTGGGGTAGCTGGTGTAGCGGGGGCCGGGGCGATTGTAGCGGGCGAGGAAGTCTTCGCTGACGCGGAGCTCGTCGCGCATGGTTTGGAGGGTGGGATTCGCAAGCGTCATGATCGGGTTCCGATGGGAGAGGGTGGGGCGACGTCGAGGTGCGCAGCGGCAGCCGCAGGTTCGGCTGCGGCCGAGGGTGGGGCGAGCCCCACCCCTACGGCGATGGGTTGCTGGCCGGTTTCGATGAAAAGCCTGGCATTCTCCACGGGAGTTTGTTGGAGGATGCCGTGGCCGAGATTGAGGATGTGGCCTGTGCCGGCGAGAGAGGCGATGGCTTCTTGTGTGGCGGCGCGAATGGCTTCGGGCGGGCCGAGGAGAACGGCGGGATCGACATTGCCTTGGATGGCGATGCGGGGGCCGAGTTGGGCGCGGAGGGCACGCATGTCGATACGCCAGTCGACGCTTAGGACGTTTGCGCCGGAGCGGGCGATGGCGGGCAGGAGATGATGAGAGGCTTTGGTGTAGTAAATGACAGGAGTTTGTGAAGCTTCGGACGCTAGGGCGGAAATGATCTCTTGTGTGGCAGGGAGGGCAAACTCTTGGTAGTCGCGCAGAGACAACTCGCCGCACCAAGTGTCGAAGAGTTGGACGGCGGCTGCGCCCGCGGCAATCTGAGCCTTCAAATAGGGGATTGTGGCTTGCGCGATGCGGTTTAGAAGTTCGCGGAAGATGTGCGGTTCGCGGAGGAGGAAATTCTTCGCGGTCGCGAAGCCTTCGCCAGTGCGACCTTCGACCATGTAGCAGGCGAGAGTCCAGGGAGCGGCGGCGAAACCCAGGACGGGAACTGTGGGGCCGACTTCGCGGGCGATGCGACGAATAGCTTCGGGGAGAAAAGCGGTTTCGATTTCAGGGTCGAACAGTCTTAATTTGTCGACATCGTGCTTGGAGCGGACAGGATTTGGCAAGTTGGGGCCGGCGTCGCCGAGTTCGAGTTTTAGGCCCATGGCCTCGGCGGGAATGAGGATATCGGAGAAAACGATGACGGCATCGACGCCGAGAAGGCGGAAAGGTTGGAGGGAGACTTCGACGGCGAGATCGGGGGTTTTGCAAACTTCGAGAAAAGCGTGGTTTGCGCGGATGGCGCGGTATTCGGGGAGGTAGCGGCCGGCTTGGCGCATCATCCAAACGGGAAGGCGCGAAAGGGATTCGCCGCGGCATGCGCGGAGGAATAAATCCTTGCGATTGAGAGGAGCGGAGGTTGTGGTCATCTTGCGCCTGGGGAAAAGGATAGCAAATCCTGGTGGTGATTGCAGATAGGGGGATGCGGTTCGCCGGAGATTTGAGGGTGGGCTATACTCTGAGTACCGCTGAAGAAACTGAAGTCAACATTGGAGTTGGTTTGGTTGACGGGCGCGAGGATGCGAGGGCGATAGGTTCGCAGGGCCGATGGAACACTTGTTCTTTATTTTGACGATAGTCGCTTATGCCGTAAGCCTGGGCGGATATCTCTATTTTCTGACTTCTGGCAAAGAAATTTCTGGGCGGGTGGGGTCGGTGTTCCTCGGGCTGGGGCTGATTGCGCATTATTTTGCGCTTTTGGAGCGTTCGCGCGGATTGCATACCGTGCCTTATCACGATCTTTATGGATCGATGTCGCTGTTTGGGTGGTTGCTGGCGCTGACGTATTTGGGCCTGGAGCTTTTTCACCGGCAACGCTCGGTGGGGGCGTTTGTTTTGCCTTTTATTTTGGTGTTTTTTGTGACGGCACATTTGGCACCGGCGGACCGGTTGTCACCAACGCCGGCTCACGGCGCGGCGTTTGCGTTTCATGTGACATTGAGCATTCTGGCGTATGCGGCGTTTGCGCTTTCGTTTGTGCTCAGCTTGATTTTTTTGGGCGAGGAATGGCACTTGCGGAGCCATAAGCTTGGCAGCATGGTCTGGAGGCTGCCGCCGCTGGAGCTGCTGGAGCGGATGAGCCGGTCGAGCGTGCTGATTGGGTTGGTGTCGATTGCGATTGGGACGGTGTTGGGATTTGTGTGGGTGGACAGGATCCACGGAGAGATTTGGTACTACGATCCGAAATATGTGATCACGCTGGTCGTGCTGCTTCTTTACGTGGTTTATTTCCAGTTGGCGAGGACGGCGGCGTGGCGCGGGGCGCGGGCTTCGAAGTTGTGCATTTTTAATTTTTTTGTGGTGGTGATGAGCTTTACGGTTGTGAATTTGTATCTCTCGCAGAGTCACCGGTATTTTTAGGAGCGCGGCGGGGCATGGAGATCGTTCTCGTCGGATTGAACCACCGCACGGCGCCTGTGGAGGTGCGCGAGCGGGTGTCTTTTACAGCGGAACAGTCGCGGAAGGCCGCGGAAGAATTGCGGGCGCGGGGGATTTTGCAGGAAACGCTGGTGCTTTCGACGTGCAATCGGAGCGAGATTTATGGCGTGCCGCCGGAATCGTCTCACGAATGCGCGCCGGGGCTGTCTTCTTTTCTGAGCGAATTTCATGCGGTGAGGGCGGATGTGCTTGGGGTGTCGCTTTACCATCATTATGACCGGCACGCGGTGAGACATCTCTTTCGCGTGGCCGCTGGGCTGGACTCGATGTTGCTGGGCGAGGCGGAAATTCTGGGGCAGGTGAAGGAAGCGTATCGCTACGCGCACGAAAATGGCGCAACCGGGCCGGTGCTGAACCGATTGTTTCAGGGGGCGCTGGAAGTCGGGAAACGCGTGCGGTCGGAGACGGAATTGGGAACGCGGCCGATGTCGGTGGCGTCAGCGGGCGTGAAATTGGCGGAGCGGATTTTTGGGACGATGAACGACCGGAGCGCGCTGGTGCTGGGTGCGGGGACGATCAGCGAGCAGGTAGTCAATCAGTTGAGGGACCGAGGGATTGCGCGGCTGTTTATTATGAATCGTTCGCGCGAACGGGCCGATGAGCTGGCGGGACGCTTTGGCGGGAAGGTCGTCGAGTGGGGCGAATGGGAAACGGCGTTGAAGCTTCCGGATGTGGTGGTTTCTTCGGTGGCATCGGAAGAACCGGTGTTGCGGCGGGAGATGCTGCAATCGGCGATGGCCGCGCGCGGCAACCGCGCGCTTTTTTTGATGGATTTGGGGCTGCCGCGAAACATCGAAGCTGCTGCTACGGAGCTCTATAACGTCTATGTTTACAACATCGATGACCTGACGGAAATTGTGGAGCAAAACCGGCACGCGAGGGAGAGCGAAGTTCCGCGAGCGGAAACGATCGTGGACGAACATGTGGGGAAGTTTCTTTCGTGGCAGGCGAGCGTCGAGTTGGTAGGGTTGGTGGATGCATTGCGCACGCGATTGCGCGAGGAACGAGCGGCCTTTATTCACGCGCGAATGGATTCCATGAATCACCTGGGCGCGACGGAGCGCGAACGCATGGAGTCCATGATGGACGAATTGCTGGAGAAACTGCTGGTGGAACCGGCGCAGCGTCTGCGGGGAGAGAAAGAGCTTCGGCGCAAGATTCAAAACGTGGAAGCATTGCGTGATCTTTTTCTTTCGCATCGGGAGAAGCCGTGAGGCACTTGCGCATAGGGACGCGAGGCAGCTTGCTAGCGAAATGGCAGGCGGAGTTTGTGCGGAAGCAGCTTTTTGCGGGCGCGGGAGTGGAAGCGGAGATTGTGATTATCAAAACGCAGGGCGATAAGCTGCAGATGTCGCCGCTATCGCAAATCGGCGGGAAGGGAATCTTCATCAAGGAGCTGGAAGAGGCGCTGCTTGAGGAAACGATTGATCTGGCGGTGCACAGTGTTAAGGACATCCCCACGGACACGCCATCGAGATTGATGTTTCCGGCAGTGTGCCGGAGGGAAGACGTGCGAGATTGTTTGGTTGGGGCAAATGGGGCGACGCTTGCGACGCTGCGGCAGGGTGCGCGAATTGGCACGGGGAGTTTGCGGCGGCAGGCGCAACTGCGTCACATCCGTCCGGATTTAGATGTGCGCGATTTGCGTGGGAATGTGGATACGCGGCTGCGCAAAGTGGAGAGCGGCGAGTATGAGGCGGTCATGCTGGCGAAAGCGGGGCTCGATAGGTTGGGATGGAGCGCACGCATTACAGAGATTATGGCGCCGGAGACCTTCTTGCCTGCGGTGGGGCAGGGAGCAGTTGCCGTGGAGTGCCGGCTGAGAGATACGGAAGCGGCGGAAATGGTGGCGGGGTTGGACGACGCTGAAACGCGGACCGCCATTATTGCGGAGCGGTCGCTGCTTGCCGCGCTTCATGGCGGTTGCCAAGTGCCGCTGGGCGCTTGGGCGCGGATTGAGCGCGGGGAATTGGTGATGGATGCGTGCGTGTGTTCCGTCGATGGATTGCAGTACGTGAAACAGAGGGCGACATCCGCGCCGGAGCAAGCTGCTGAGTTGGGCGGGCAGATGGCCAACTTGCTGGTGGAAGCAGGCGCACAGGAAATCTTGGAAGAAGTGAGCCGGCAGCGTGGGTAGCGAAATGGCTTCTCCGCTGGCCGGAAAAACGGTGATCGTCACGCGTGCGGCTGAGCAGAGTGGAAAACTGGTTGATGAACTGACCGCGCGCAATGTCAAAGTCAAAGTTGTGCCGCTAATCTCATTCGCGCCGCCGGAAGATTTTGCGGAACTCGATACCGCATTGGCGCGGATTAGCTCTTTTGATTGGATTCTTTTCACGAGCGCGAATGCGGTTCATGCAGTAGATCGGCGCAGACGGCACCTTGCGGGTGATTCGGCTTCGGCGGAGAGCATGCCGCGCGCGGCTGCGGTAGGACCAGCCACGGCTGATGAAGCGGAGCACGCCGGGTTTTCGGTAGACTATGTGGCGACAAACCATAGCGGCGCGGGGCTGGCTAAAGAATTGGAAGAGGATTTGAAGGGGCGAAGCGTACTTTTGCCGCGCAGCGATCGTGCGAACTCTGATTTGCCGGAGGCGCTGCGGCGGAATGGCGCTCTGGTGACGGAAGTGATTGCCTATAGGACGCTGCCGCCAAGTGATGACGTTCGAGGGCAAATGAAGGATGCCTTGAAAGAAGGGACAGATGGAATTCTGTTTTTCAGCCCGAGTGCGGTGCATGGCTTCGTGGAATTAGTTGGACGAGAGCGCTTGACGGCGTTGCAAGGGCGGGCAGTAATGGTGGCGATAGGGCCGACGACGGCTAGGGCCCTAAGCGCGGCCGGGGCGCAGAGAATCGCATGGGCGGCGGATACGACGCCGGGCGCGGTGATCGAGGCGCTTGAAGGACATTTAGCGCGGAGCCGGAAGCGCGGTACTGGCGGAGCAATCGAAGGATGAGCTTTCCTACTCAACGTCCGCGGCGTTTACGGCGAAGCGAAGCGCTGCGCGGATTGGTTCGCGAGACGCGGCTTACGACGGCGGGATTCATCTATCCCATGTTTGTGTGTCCGGGGACGAAGGTTCGCAAGGAAGTCGGGTCGATGCCGGGTGTGCATCAACAATCCGTGGACCAGATTGTGGAAGATTGCAAGGAAGTGGAAGCGTTGGGAATTCCCGGCGTGATTCTGTTTGGCTTGCCGGAGTCGAAAGATTCGCGCGGAAGCAGTTCGACATCGGCACAGGGCGTGGTTCAGCAGGCGATTGAGGCGATTCGGAAGGCGAATCTGAAACTGCTGGTGATAACGGATGTTTGTTTATGCGAGTACACGGATCCCGGGCACTGCGGCGTGATTGAGAATGGGGAAGTGGCGAACGACGCGACGCTGCCGATTCTTGCTGCGCAGGCGTTGTCTCATGCCCGCGCGGGCGCTGACATTGTTGCGCCTTCCGATATGATGGACGGGCGAGTGGCTGCGATTCGCGAAACGCTCGATCAGCACAAGTTTCAGGACATTGCCATTCTTGCGTACGCCGCAAAATACTGTTCGGGATTTTATAGCCCATTTCGTGAAGCTGCGGACTCGGCGCCGCAGTTCGGGGACCGACGCAGCTACCAAATGGATCCAGGGAACGTGCGCGAGGCGCTGAAGGAAGTTGCGCTGGATATCGAAGAGGGCGCTGATATGGTGATGGTGAAGCCGGCGTTGCCGTATCTCGACGTGATTCGGCGGGTGCGCGATGCGTTTGCTGTCCCGGTGGGAGCGTACAACGTGAGCGGGGAGTACGCGATGGTGAAAGCGGCGGCACAAAAGGGCTGGGTGGACGAGAAGCGCGTGGTGCTTGAGATTTTGACGGGGATTCAGCGAGCGGGCGCGGACATTATATTGACGTATCACGCGAAGGATGCGGCGCGGTGGCTGAAAGCCTGACGGAGTTGGATTAGATTCCATGAGCGCATCACCGACAAAAATGAAAATTGAGCGGCGGCGTTCGCGAGAGATTTTCGAACGCGCGGAAAAGGTATTGGTCGGCGGCGTGAACAGCCCGGTGCGGGCGTTTCGCTCCGTCGGCGGCGAACCGCTGATCATCGGGCGCGGAAGCGGACAATATCTTTACGATGCGGACGGCAACCAGCTGCTGGATTACGTGTGCTCATGGGGGGCCATGCTGCTGGGGCACGCGCATCCCGCGGTGACGCAGGCGATTACGGAGCAGGCGCAACGAGGGACGAGTTACGGCGCGACGACGGAACTCGAAGTCGAGCTCGCGGGCATTATTACCATGGCAATTCCGTCGATTGAGAAGATTCGGTTTGTTTCGAGCGGAACAGAAGCCACAATGAGCGCGGTGAGGCTGGCTCGCGGGTTTACCAAGCGCGATTTCATTCTGAAATTCGAAGGTTGTTACCACGGGCACGCGGATAGTTTTCTTTCGCAGGCGGGGTCGGGGCTGGCGACGTTGGGAATCGCGGAATG
>JBARBE010000075.1:0-4039 GCA_049792735.1 Candidatus Acidiferrum sp. | reverse complement strand
GCCCGCACCGCGTCGGGGCCGCCCTGGCTGGCGAGCTGCGCCTCGGCGACCCGGAACCGGCGCGCCGACGTGAAGCCGGCCAGCGAGAGAATCTCGGGCAGGTGCACGTTGTCGTACCAGTCGTTGTACGCGGCGTCGGCTTCCGGTGAAACCGGGTCGCTGAGCACCAGCAGGATTCCATGAGCCATGACAGCAGCGTAAACTTAAATAGATAGATAATCTAGCAATATCGTCTCGCGGGCCGGCGTCCTCGCCGGCCGGGCAGGGGAAACATGGACCTGCAGTTCTCCGCGGCAGACCTGGCATTCGCGGCCGAGGTCCGCGACTGGCTGCACGATCACCTGACCGGGAGGTTCGCCGTCCTGGTCGGCAAGGGCGGCTCGCAGAACGAGGAGTTCTACGACCTGCGGGTCGAGTGGGAGCGGGAACTGCACGCCGGAGGCTGGACGGGCCTCGGCTGGCCCGAGGAGTACGGCGGCCGCCCGGCGACGATCACGCAGCGCGTGCTGTTCGAGTACGAGTACGCCAAGGCTGGCGCCCCGTACCGAGCGGGCTTCCAGGGGACGAACCTGCTCGGGCCGACACTGATCGCGCACGGCACCCCCGAGCAGAAGCAGCGGTTCCTGCCCCGCATCCTGTCCGGAGACGAGGTCTGGTGCCAGGGGTTCAGCGAGCCAGGCGCTGGCTCCGACCTGGCTGGCGTACAGACCAGGGCGGCGCTCGACGGCGACGAATGGGTCATCGACGGGCAGAAGATCTGGACGAGCCACGCCCATCAGGCTCACTGGATCTACGTGCTCGCGCGCACCGATCCGGCCGCCCGGCGGCACCGGGGCCTGTCCATGCTCCTCGTTCCCATGCGCCAGCCCGGCATCGAGGTCCGGCCGATCATGAACCTGGCGGGCGGCGACGAGTTCAACGAGGTCTTCTTCACCGCCGCCAGGACGGAGCGATCGCTCGTCGTCGGAGAGCGGGACGAGGGCTGGAAGGTCGCGATGGGCACGCTCGAGCAGGAACGCGGCGTTGCGATGCTCGGCTACCAGACTCAGTTCGAGGCCGAGTTCGCCGCCGCGCTGCGCAGGGCGCACGACATCGGCGCGACCGGCGACGCCCAGCTGCGGCGGCGGCTGACCGAGTCGTTCATCGGCCTCAACGTCATGCGCTGGGACACGCTCCGGATGCTCACCGGCCTGATGCGCGGCAACTCCGGCGCGGAGACGTCCCTGCTCAAGCTCTCGTGGCCGCGCTGGCACCAGGAGCTCGGCGAGATCGAG
This sequence comes from Candidatus Acidiferrum sp., assembly GCA_049792735.1. Taxonomy (GTDB): domain Bacteria; phylum Acidobacteriota; class Terriglobia; order Acidiferrales; family UBA7541; genus Acidiferrum. Next base: position 2,765 of record JBARBE010000075.1, on the reverse strand, counting down.
ATGGACGTGCTCGGTGCCGCCTCCCAGGTGGTCGGCGAGGACTACGAGCTTGATCCCCTCCAGCGCACCTACCTGCTGAGCCGCGCCGAGACGATCTACGGCGGCGCGCAGCAGATCCACCTGAACATCGTCGCCGAGCGCCTGCTAGGCCTGCCCCGCGACCCCCGCCCTGAGCCTCCTGTCCAAGCCCGCCGCTGACACCCGCCTTCGGGTGCCTGGGATAGCGCCCGCGTTCTCAGGCAGCGCGGCTGGTGTCCTTTTTACCGAACGTACCGTGGCGCCTCAGGTCACTGCCGTGGCTCCCGTTCTCTGGTCCGTCAATCATGCGCATCCATCCCCATCCGGGGAGGATCCCGGTCAGGGTCTCGCGGGGCACTGCGGGTCAGTCCCGCGGGCGCGATCACCCGTTCGCCAGCTCGCCCCCGAGGTTCTGGTCCTTGAAGCTGTACAGGCCGGCCAGGACGTCGGCGAAGGTCGTCGGCGCGGCGGCGGGGATGTGCTCGTCCCTGACGGCTTGGGCCAGCGCCTGCAGCCCGTCCCAAGTGAACGACGCCGCACCCTTCATGCCAGTTGCTGCCGGAAGCGGCCTGGAGCGATCGGCGGAAGGACACGAGACGCAGGCCTGGACGGCCTTATTAAATCAGTTATATAACAGTTATGATATAACGATATTTCGGAGCAGATCGTGCCTGTGACCGGTTGGAGGGAATACCGATGGACCTGGGCCTGTCAGAGAAGACCGCGGTCGTCGCCGGCGGGAGCCGCGGCTGCGGACGCGGCATCAGTGAAGTGCTCGCGGCGGAAGGCGCCGCGGTGGTCTTCTCCGGCCGGAACCCGGACGCGGTGGCCGCCACCGAGGCGGCCATCAAGTCCGGCGGCGGGAAGGTGGCCGGCGTGGTCGCCGACATGACCACGCGGGACGGCGCGCTGAGCATCGTCCGCGCCGCACGGGAGCGCTTCGGCGACCCCGACATCCTGGTGGTGAACTCGCCGGGTGCGGTGCCGGACCGGGCCACAGGGCGCTGGCGCGGCTTCGAGAACAGCTCGGACGACGACTTCGAGGAGATCTACCGCAATTTCGTGATGAGCCTGGTCTACGTGACTCGGGCGGTACTGCCCGCGATGAAGGCCAGGGGGTGGGGGCGGCTGCTGAACATCGGATCGGTCGCCATGAAGTCCCCGCACCTGGAGGACCCGATGCCGGCGGTGAACATCCGGGTGGCGGTCAACGCGGTGATGAAGACGCTGGCGCAGGAGTACGGCCCGTACGGGATTACCGCCAACGTGATCGCGACCGGCCCGTTCGACAGCGAACTGTCCCGCGACTACCGGACGTCGGGCACCGGGATCAAGACCGAGGAGTGGTACCGGGCGATGCTGCCTGCCGGGCGCTGGGGCGACCCGGTTGAGATGGGGTGGCTGGCCGCGTTCCTGTGCTCGGAGCGGGCGGCGTTCCTAACCGGCGAGACGATCCGGCTCGACGGCGGGTACGGCAAAAGCCTGTTTTGAGCGCGACACGGCCAGGCTCAGCCTTCGGTGAATGCCTGGGCGGCTTGAAGTGGACGAGCTGGACCAGCAGGCCGCCTAGGTCGTCACCGGCGAAGAAGGCGATGTGCGATACCCCGGTCGTCGAGCACCAGATCGTCGGCGACCTCGCCCTCGAGCACCTGGACCATCTCGATCTCGAATTCCTGCGCGGTCTTGCCGCGCGCTGAATGTCACGGTCCGCGCCATCCGTCACGCTCCTCTCCGGAGGCCGGAACCTCGCAGACATCGATCTAACTAACTACCGGGGCTGCCGGAGCCGCCGAGTGTTCTGCTCGCCTCCGCCCGCAGCGCCCGCCGCAGGACCTTGCCGAGCGCCCCCCTGGGCAGCTCATCCACCACATGCCACCGGGCAGGCACCTTGAACCCGGCCAGTTCTGCCCGCACGTAACGGTGCAATTCGCCGGCGTCCGGCGGCCCGCCCGGCTCGGCGGGGACGATGAACGCGATGACCTCCTCGCCAAGGATCTCGTGCGGAGCGCCCACGACCGCGACCTCCCGGATGCTCGGGTGGCTCGCGATCCTGTTCTCGACTTCTTCCGGGTACACGTTCTCGCCGCCGCGGATGATCATGTCGCCCTTGCGCCCGGACAGGTACAGGTAGCCGTCCGCCCCGAGCCTCCCGAGGTCGCCAGTGTGCAGCCACCCGTCGCGCGCGGGCGCCGCGAGGTGCCCGCCCAGTGCCCAGACCTCGCCGATGCCATCGCCGTCCGGCCGGTGGATGATCACCTCCGTGTCCCGCACGGCCCGCCCGACAGAGCCGAGAAGCTCGTGGCGGTGCGCGGCGGCGCGGCGGTGATCCTCCGGTGTGAGAGCGGTGATCGGGCCGCCCTCGGTCTGCGAGTAGCCCTGGAGCAGCCGGATGGTCCCCGCCTCGAGCAGCCTCTCGATCATGGCCGGGGCCAGCGTGGCGTGCGTGGTCCCGAGCTCGCCCAGCGCTGCCCACGAGTCCGCGGAGAAATGCGTCACGGGCGGGACCACCGCGACCCCGACGGCCATCGCCACCATCAGCAGCCCGACGCCGCCGAGGTGGTGGAACTGCTGGGACGAGGAGTAGACGTCGTCGGGCCGCAGCTCGAGCAGGCCGGCGTAGACGCGGGCGCGCAGCCCGAGCCGGTCCATCCGGAACCGGACCGGCTTCGGCAGGCCGGTCGTGCCGGACGTATGCAGTACGAGCGCGATCGCATCGCCGCCGGCCGCGAGGCCGAGAACGCCTGAGC
>JBARBE010000074.1:0-8151 GCA_049792735.1 Candidatus Acidiferrum sp. | reverse complement strand
GCGCCTGCTTGGCCTTCGCATGTTTCGCCACGTTGCCGAGTGCCTCCTGGGCGATGCGGTAGATACACAGCGCCGCCCCGGGCGATAATTCGTCCACACTTTCGTCGGCGTGATACGAAATGGGAATCCCACGTGTAACGCTGAACTCTTCGCAGTAGGAGGACAGTGCATCGGGAAGACCCTTCTCGTGCAGCACCGCGGGGTGAAGCTCATGAGACAGTTGCCGAATCTCCGCGCCTACATGGATCAGCTTTTTCTCCACTTCACTAACTTCTGTCTTGGTTTCTGAATCGGCTGGAAGCGCAAGCGTCACTGTACCCAGCTGCAGAGCGAGCGACGTAAGCTGCTGGAGAACGCCGTCGTGCAGTTCCCCGGCGATGCGTATCCGCTCCTCCTCCTGCGCTTTCATTAACTGCTCGTTCAGCGCACCGATCTCCGTTTGGTGACGCTCCAACATCGCATGCCGCTCTTCTAGAACGCGGATGCGAAGACGATGGCTGGCCCACAGGATCGCCAGAAACACGAGCACGCAGAACACGCGGAACCAATTCGTCTGCCAGTAGGCCGGGGCGACGGAGAATCCAAGGGTGTCGCCCTGCTCGTTCCACACACCGCTGTTGTTACAGGCGATGACTCGGAAGCGGTAGGCGCCAGGTTGAAGGTTCGAGTATTGCACGTGGCGATCGTTGACCACCTCTCTCCAGTCATCGTCTTGCCCTTCCAGCTTGTACTTGAAATGAACCTTCTCCGGTGCGACAAGGCTGAGAGCGGTGTAGTCGATCTGCAGGTCACGAATCCGGGGCCGCAGACGTAGGTTCGAAAGTACGGTGTTTCCCGTTGAGTTCTGCCAATAAAGCCTGTGATCGGCGACGACTTGCTCGATGCGGACAGGCGGGGGAAGGTTGTTGAAAGCAAAATGATGGGGATCGACGACTTGGACGCCATCTCCCGTCACGAACCAGAATTTGCCGTCGGTGGACTTGGCCACCCGAGGGCCGTATTCACCAGCCACACTCGAGCGGATTCGGACACCGTCCGCCGCATCCCAAACCGTCGTTTCTATCCTTCGCTTGGGGTCGGCGATCCACGCGTCCAGTTCGGTCCGAGCGATGCGCACGAGGCCGCAGGCCGCGTACAACCAGAGCGAATGATCGTCGTCCTCCATCGTCCAGTGCACCGTATCGCACGGCAAACCATTCCTGGTTGTGAGCGAAGTAATGCGGCCGTCAATCAACCGGCTTACTCCACCCTTCTGCGTCGCAACCCACAGCGCCCCTGCACGATCGAGTCGAAGCCCCCCGACGGCACCCTCGCCCAACCCATCCGCGGTTGTGTACGACGCGCGAAGCTGACCGTCCTTGAAATACGACACACCGCCGCCGCGCCAAAATCCAAGCCACACTCCGCCTTGCTCGCTATCGGAGAGTAGAACCGCAGCGCTGTCGTGACGGCCCAGCGCTGACCAGGGAAGTTGCTCGACCAAACGTCCGTCCCGCAAATGCATAAGACTGTGGTCCTCAGAAAGCCAGAGGTTGCCCGCCTTATCCCCCGTGATCCAATGCACCTTTTCGCTGCGTACTACATCTACGGCAACAAACCTGCCGTCCTTCAAATAAGCAAGTCCCCGACGCGTGAACGCCCAGATTCGCCCACGCTCATCCTGAAACAAAGACTGGGGCGCATCATCCGGCAGCCCACTTGTCTTGCCGAAGATTGTCGTCTGTCCTTCCTTCCACCTGGTCAAGCCCTCGTGTGCGCCGACCCAAACGCTCCCATCTGTGGCTGCGAGCACGGTTTGAGTGGCATCGCTGGACAACCCCTGTTTCACCGAAAGAGTAGCAACAGGAAGCTCTCGGAACCGGTCGAGCCCCCCCGTGGTGGCGACCCAGACATTGCCTTCACGATCCTCGAAAAGACTGAGGACGACGTCGCCGGACAGGCCATCGGATCGCGAAAATACATCTGTCCGGCCGTGATGTACATGGATGAGGCCCCGCTCCACTGTGCCGATCCATAAACCTCCGTCGCGGTCCCGGAGCAGTTTATTCGAATCGATTTCGCCGTCCCGTAACAGACGATTCGAATTGATCGGGCTTCGGATCGGATACACTTCGACTCGGTCGCCGGCCAGTTGCATGAGTCCTGCGCCGTTCCTGGCCATTAGCAGCGGCGCGTCGTCGGATTCAGTCAGGGCACTCATTGACGGCGCCGCATATCGCTTCGGAGGACCTGGCTTCATCCGCCAGACCCCTGACTGTGCACCGACCCAAAGATTGCCAGAGTTGTCCCCATACAAACTCCAAACGGCGTGCCCGAATGCGCCATCCTCGCCATAGCATTCCGCGCCGCTACTTCTTAGTGCGCAGAGCCGGCCGGAATTCGAAAGCGTGCCGGCCCATACCGTTCCATCGTGGTCTTCGAAGAGCGAGGTAACAAACTGAGCATTTAGCTCTGGGTGGATGGTCAACTTGCCGCCAATCCAACTTGCGAGACCAGCGTACGTGCCAATCCAGAGCGTTCCGTCGCGCGCGGCGAGCAGACTCGTGATTGAGCTACCAGGGAGATGCTGACCGTCAGGTGGTTGCCAAGGGATACTGCGAATTCCATCGAAGCGAAACAAACCAAATTCCGTGCCGAGCCACAGATACCCATCGGGCGTCTGAGACATCGCATAGATGTTGCCGAGCGCGAACCCGTCGCGGACTGTCCACGAGGTGTGCGCGTACTGACTCACGTCCAGCGCAGGATCCAACCCATACGCCGCCCGTCCCCACGCCAACAGCATCCCCAATGCAATGAAGGTTCTCTTCACGACGCCCACATGGTATCGCAAACCGCACAGCGTCCAATAGCGCCGTCATCGCTGCACAACTTCAACTACCTTAACCTCGGCAGGCTCGATTGAACCTCAACATCGCCGGGCTCAAATATTTCCTCATGGGACAAAATCGAGTTCACTGCGCACCGCTGCCGAAAACGGGGAGTGAACGCTCGGACAATGAAGCCTGTTTGATTGTCTTGGCCATATTGTGAGCCAGGTTATGGGTCGCTCGCAGATTGCTTCCCAGAAAACGGACATTTCCGTGGACTGTGTCTTCCAGCACGATGTGACCATCTCGAGTGCACAGCTGGCTGCGCACGCTTAATTTTGTAGCACCGGACACAGTCGTCACCGCGCGTCGAGTCTCGCTGCCCGGCGTGTACTGCTTCACAGTCGTCTTCAGGATGAGCAAGTTGGACACGTTGCCGGCGCTACGGTCACCGTCGCGAAACACGTGTCGAAACCGTTTGGTCTTGCCGAGTTCGTCCAGAAGATTCTCATAGATAGCGATCTGAAAAGATGGCTCGAGATTCACGTCGCCGTGGTCAATTTGGATTACCTGTACGCTCCACCGCGTGTTGGCAGACGTATCGCCGCCGGAAGAGTGCGTCATCATCGCGGTTTGAGCCTCCAATTGCGGCAGATGCGTTAGCATGACCGTCGCAAACACCGACGCAAGCAGAATGGACAAAATTCGGTTACTTATTTGCACTCGAAACCTCCGCCGCGCGTTGCCTCATGGCAGTACTTTCTCTTTGGCTGACACTTGCTCCCTTCGCAACCAATTCTTTTCTGAGAAGCTCCCCTTCCCCTTTTTGTAGCTGGAAGATCGCTCCGTGAATTCCGCCCTCGGCGTCCACATACCGCAAGGCAAGAGTGTCGTATTTCTTGTGAGTAAACAGACTCACGACTCGGCCCCCGCCGTAAGGAGCCGCAGCCTTACCCATTGTCATGGGCAAACCACCGACTTGCTTGCTCAACTCGCCGACAACGACGTCTTGGACGGAGGCTATCTTCACTTCCGCCGCCGGCTTCCCGCTGCTCTGAAACTGCAAAGTGTCAACTTGAATCGACAGAGTTCCGCTAGCATTGTTCCGAGCCCCTACAAAACCCAGAATGTGCGTGACGCGAACACTGTGCCCTGCTGTCACGACGGGTGCGTGGTTTGTGCTCTGCGCAAGCGCCGCCATACAACAAAAGATGAGCGAGGTTAGACACGCCAATACGCGAGACGCTATCAAGCAGTGACCAGACGTGAGTTTGGCTGGTACAGCTATGTGATTCATTTTCTCTCCGACCGCGACCGCATTCGCGAGTTCTGCGTTGCGGGTAAGCTCTGCCAGACTCTAACACCCACTACCAGAAGCATTCGTAGTTCCAAACCAAAATCTGCTGTGAGCAGTCGTTCGTGACGTGGGACCGCAAGGCGTGGGCGACGAAACTCAGACAGCTCAATTCGATAGCGACTTAGCTGTCGCATACGTCGACGGTTTTTTCCTGAATCCGCGGTTGCCCAATAGTTGTGTGTCACGTATGTTTCGACGCGTCCACGATTTGGAGTCACGCTCTCGACACCCGTATTCAGGCCGCGCCGCGCTTTCCTGCCCTCATAAATCAAACGAATCAGTTCGTGGATGGTGACAGATCTTAATCGTTTGCGGGAGTTTCCTTGTGCAAGGGTAAGTACCTCGTCGATTTTGTGCGGAACAAGCAATCTGGAACTAACAATCATGCCAGGACATGACCATGAGTGCGATCGTCCGGAATCTCAAGTAACCGGCATGCTGTAGGACATCTGCAAAAATCAATTCAATCCCAATAACGCCCCATCCGCCGCGAACGCTAACGTCCGAAGACATTCGTCCTTACGATATTCCCTATTGACTGGCGTTAAGCGAGTTCAGGTAAGCCACGACTGCTTCGGCATCGGAGCGTGTCATGTGAAACTGAGGCACCGGGGCGCGGAGCGGCTTGCCGCTTCGCGAGATTGAGGTCGTCAGCAGCGTGATCATCGCCACGCTACTATGCATATAGCACCATAAAAGCCCCTGATAAGGGCGAGGTCGGTGGTTCAAGTCCACCCAGGCCCACCATTTTCAAATACTCACAGAGATCGGAATTCCGTGCGGGGAACTCGCGCTCATTCATAGCGAAGAGCGACGATGGGGTCGACGCGCATGGCGCGGCGCGCGGGAACGAAACACGCCGCGAGAGCGACGGCGACGAGAAGCGTGACGACGGACAAAAAGATGAGCGGGTCGGTCGCGCTTACGCCATAAACCAGAGTTGAGAGAAGGCGGGTTAGGGCGAGGGCGGCGATGACACCTAGGACCACGCCTGCCAGAACAAGTTTCAGACCTTCTCCCAAAATCAGGCGAAGGACGTCGCGCGGATGGGCGCCGAGGGCCATGCGCACGCCGATTTCGCGCGTGCGTTGCGAGACGGCGAAGGAAATAACGCCGTAGATGCCTACGCTGGCGAGAATCAAGGCGAGAGCAGCGAAAAGCCCCAAGAGAAACATCATAAAGGTGCGCAGCGCCAGGGAGTGGGAGAGAACCTGCTCCATGGAGCGGATCGAGCCAGTCGGAACGGTTGGATCCACTGCGGCGATGGCGTCGCGAACAGAACGGCTGAGGCTGAGAGGATCGACATTGGCTCGAATAATGATGCTTCTCGGAAACCAGCCTTCAAATACCGCTGACGTTTCGTAAGAGGCTTGCGCCGCCGGAATGAACGTCGTGGGCGGCACGGGCTGGTCGAGGTAGGACTTCACGTCACCAACCACGCCGGCAATCTCCCAAGTTGTTTTTCCGTGAAAAATGTGATCGCCCACCGGGTTTCGGCCTGGAAAATGTTTGCGGGCAAACGCTTGATTGATTATGGCCACCTTGTTGGTGTTCTCGGAGTCCGACTCGGAAAAGAAGCGGCCCTGCCGAAGCGGGATGCCCAACGCGCGGAAGTAGCCTGGAGTGATCTCCCGATAATCGGTGGTGAAGGGTTCTGTTGAATTGGCAATTCGGACGCCCTCGTTTCCGCCGCGTTCGAGCGGGAGGCCGGCGGCGACGACGGCGGCGGCATCCACGCCGGGAATAGATTCGAGACGCTGAACGATGGCGCGATCGAACCTAGCGATTTCCGCTTCGGAATTATACTTCGAGCCGATTAGCCAGAACTGCGCGGAAAGAATTTGGTGAGGATTGAAGCCGGGATCGGTGTGAAGCAATTTTGAAAATGTGGCGATCATGAGGCCAGCACCGGCGAGCAGAATTACAGAGATGGCGAATTCGCCGACGACTAAGAGTTGACGGAGGCGCGCGCGGCCTGCGGAAGCGCTGGAGCGTCCAGCGCCTTCCTTGAGAGCTTCGTTTATGCCAGTGCGGCTGGCTTCGAGAGCGGGAGCGAAACCGAAGAGAACTCCTGTCGCGAGCGAAATGAAAAACGTGAAGGCAAAGACCCAGCCGTCGAGATGAACATCCGAGGCGCGAGGCAGATCGACCGGAGCGAGCGCGAGAAGCGAACCCAGGCCGAGATAGGCGACGAGCAAGCCGAACGCGCCGCCGGCAAGCGCGACGAGCATAGATTCGGTTAGCAACTGCTGAAAGAGGCGGCCGGGAGATGCTCCCATGGCGATGCGGACGGCAATCTCGCGGCCGCGCAAACTGCCGCGGGCGAGAAAGAGATTGGCGACGTTGGCGCACGCAATCAGCAGGACAAAACCGATGGAGCCGAGCAGCAGCAAAAGGAAAGGACGGACGTCGGCACCGATCATTTGCTGGTAGGGCCGGAAGCTGATGATGAGTTCCTTGCCGACCACCTCGGGAAATTCGCGGCGGAAGTCCTGCGTGACGATATTCATTTGCGATTGAAGTTGCGCGGGAGTAACGCCGGGTTTGAGGCGGGCAAGCACGCCGATGTTTCCTCCGCTGCCGGCGGTTTCGGCGACGAGCGCGAGAGGCGTCCACACATCCGCCGATCCGCTATTGGGAAGATCCGTGGCAATGGCGATGGCAGCGAAATCGCGGGGCATCACGCCGATCAGCATGAAAGATTCGCCATTCAGCAAGATGTTGCGGCCGATCATCGCGGGATCGGAGGCGAAGCGGCGCGCCCACAGGTTGTGGCTGATGATGGCGACGCGCTGGCCGTCGCCGGCGTTGTCTTCGGGAGTGAAGTCTCGGCCGAGCGCGGGGTGGATTCCGAGGACACTGAAGTAGGAAGAATCGACGGGCATGCCGCGCAGATGCTCGGCGGCATTTCCTACGGCCAGGTTGTAGCCGACCGAGGTGTAGCCAGCGATATTCTCGAACGGCTCTTTGTAGGTCTGCAATTGCTTCAGCGCTGGATAATCGATGTCCATTTCATCGCTTTGCTCTTTATAGCTTTCGGCGAGTTCGACGATGCGGTCGGGATGAGGAAAGGGGAGCGGGCGGAGGAGGACGCCGTAGACGATGGTGAAGATGGCAGTATTGGCGCCGATGCCTAGAGCGAGCGTCAGAACGGCAACGAGAGTGAAAGCGGGAGACTTTGCCAGGACGCGCAGGCCGAATCGGATGTCTTGCCAGAGGGTGGTCATGCAGCACCTCGCGGAACACCGGGCCGAGGGAGAGTGACGCAGGGACTAGTCGCCCACAGGTCCCTAGCTACAGGACGGGGGACCGGACGAAATATATCCTTGGAGAGGCTACCTGAAGAGAAATAAACTGGCGTCCGTGGGGTGTACCCCACCCCCCGGTGTTTTGTGTAAGAGTGACAAACAAAGGGGTTAGGCGTGACGCAGCGCGTTAAAGCGGTAAATAAAAGACTTACGGATAGTTTGGTGGGAGCGACGGTCAAAATTGGGAACCCAAAAATCGAGCACAGGAGGGGTACACCCCCTGTGTGACGGAAACTGTGCGCAAACCATTGAGGCGATTGGGGTTGCGGGAGATCGGGCGTGTCGAGTGGTGACGTGGTGGCGGAAGGATGTAAAGACGTGGGGGCGAGGGACGCGGGAATTTTGGCTGAGCGGGGAAAAGCTACCGGACTGCCTAGAGATTCATAGGTTTGCGGGTGAGAGCGGGGTAGGAGGGGGGACTTCGAGCGAAACATAAAGAATAATACCACGGATTGATTTTGTTGTCAAGATAAATATATACCCTATGTATATTATAGGAAGAACGGGAGTTAGAGATGGCGGGTGAGGCTGAAATGAAGTTCGTGAAAGCTAGACTCAAGTACTTGCAAAGGCGGCAAAACCCGCATCCTGAAAAGCCGCAGGGATGCAAGATTCTCGCTCAACCAAGCTCCGGCCGCCAATTGCACATGTCCGGTAAGACGCTAACCGGAAAAGT
>JBARBE010000073.1:0-1909 GCA_049792735.1 Candidatus Acidiferrum sp. | reverse complement strand
CCGTGATACTGGTTGGTGCCCGATTTCATGGTGACGTTCATCACCGCGCTGCCGGCGGCTCCGAATTCCGCCGAGTAGTTGCTGGTCTGAACCGTCCACTCCTGGATGGAATCCATGCCGGGCTGGTTCTGCTGATTGGCGCCTTGGCCCAGTATGTTCGTTCCGTCCATGCCATCGACGAGCACGGTCTCAGAGCCCGCGGGGCTGCCGTTAATCCGCACCACCGGCCCGGTGAAAGGCGGCGACGGCTGGTAGTATGCCCCAGGCAGCAAGGCGACGAGATTGAACGGGTTCCGAATGCCCGACGAGTTTGATCCGATGGACAAAAGCGGCAAGGTGTCCATGGTCTTGGTGGCGATGGTGTCGCTCAGCTCGCCGCTCTCGGTTTTTAGCATGGGCGCGGCCGCCTCGACGGTCACTGATTCGTTGGCGCTGCCCACCTCGAGTGCGGCGTCGACGCGAATGGTTTGCGCCGCTTCGACAATGAGACCGGTGCGGATAAACTTCTTGAATCCTGGCACGGTGATGCTTAAGTCGTACGTGCCGGCCGGCAATTGAGCAATGGTGTAGTTGCCGGTGTTCGAGGTTGCCACCGGGTACGCGGCCCCGGTTCCGGTGTTCCGTGCTTCGATGCTGGCCGCAGCCACCACAGCGCCGGCCGGATCGGAAACGGTTCCCGTGATGGTGCCGCGGTCGCTTTGCGCAAAAGCAAGCGAGGCGCACAGCAGTGTACAGACACAAGTCGAGTGGTAACGCATAGCCCCCATCCCCATGCGAGCATTGCTCTTTCCCCTTAAGCAGTGCCCGGGTTCTAACTAATGCCGAGCCAGTATACTCCCGGTTTTTGGCGGAGTCAACGGATCATTTCAAATGCATTTCTGGTTTTGTCGGGGCAAAATGAACCTGCTCTATTTGCGCAAATCAAATAACTCCAGATTGCACAAAGACGAGCAAGACACGCCCACGAAGAAACTGCCCGTCCACCGCAAATGCGCGCGCAGATATGCTACCAGCGGTTAGCAGGCGAGCGTATGGATGACTCGGGCCGGCGCGCGGCGGAACGTCATCAATCACAAAAACAGGATATTGCCGATCAATGGAATTGATAATGCCCCGGTCATTTGCGGGGCGCGTAACGGGCTAAGCTCTCTTACCGAGGATCCCGACTTCCTTCTTTGGCAGCCGATCCAGCATCTCCCGGCTGATACCGAAATTGCTGGTCAGCAGCGAATTCGGATTGCCCCCCAGCCAGTTGGTCAGCGATATCTCCTGATAAAGTCCGCTGTTGAACAAAATCAGGATCTGGGTCGGCTCGTCGCCCACCTGCTCGATGAAGTGCCCATAGCCCTGCTTAATGAAAGCTACGTTGTTGGGCCCGAATTCTTCCGACTTCACTCGTCCATGGGACCCGAAGATAGTCACGCGCCCGCGGCCTTTCACGTAGAATTGCCACTCGTCGGCATGCGGATGCCAGTGCATTTCGCGTAGCGCGCCCGGCTTCAGATCCATCCGCACCGCGGTCAGCGTAGTCTGGATGGGGAATTCGTTCTGCGTGACGATCCGCTCCTCGCCGCCCGCGAACGCCTTGGGCGCAACCTTATCCAGACGGAACTTGTGGGACGACTGGCTGGGTTGCAGATCCGAATTCCGGATGTCTTCGAGCGACGGCGGAACCTGCCCCGGCCCAATATACAACTCTTTCTGCGGCATCTGGCCGAATACCGCTTCGGGAAGCTTCAGATTGCGCGCCAGAACGTCGCGCGGCGTGGTCTTGATCCAGTCAGTAATGCTGAAAGTCCCGAATTCGGAAAAATGCCCGTTGTCGAACCCGAGCAGAAAATGGCATTCGCCGGGGCCCAGCCCCTGGATGGCGTGCCCGTGGCCGCGCGGAAAGTACCAGGTGTCGCCT
>JBARBE010000072.1:0-8180 GCA_049792735.1 Candidatus Acidiferrum sp. | reverse complement strand
GTGCTCAGTATTGTGAGCATCCTTCAACAGGACAACACACTTGCTAATCGACATTATGAATTCGCACTTCCTAACTCAGATGATTTACAACCGCGTGCGGGAATCGCGACTCGGCATCGGACATTGGAACTAGGTCAATCGCGACCAGCGAAAACGGAATCGTACAAGCTGGACAATCTACATGGACGGCCCGATGCATTGCGTCCACTTAGAGGCAGACGCGTCAGCGCGACTCAACTCCGGAAGCCGGAGCTTCAACTGCCGTCCATTTCAGTCCAACGTCGGTCCAACTAAAGAGGCTGATTGCTCCGTGCGTGTCCGCGTAAGCGACACCAGACGCGGCACTTAGTAGGTTAGCATCTGCTAGTTCGAAGCCAGATGCTCTGATCCGCTGAGCTACGGGCGCGTGAGCAACATTATAGCGCCGGCATGGGCTTAGAACCACCGCAATCAGATGCAGGGAGAGTAGCGTTTCGACTTCAGATGGATTGTATTACATGACGTAATACAATAGAATGAAACTGGAGAAATCGATGGCATCGCCTCTCACGCTTCGGTTGGATGAAAAAACGCGGCAGCGCATTGCGCGGCTGGCGCGGCGGAAACGGCTCTCGACATCGGAGGTCGTTCGCCGGGCGATTGCCGCGTGGGCGGACCGTGAAGAGCCCGTCGGTTCTCCTTATGAAGCGGTGAAGGATCTGATCGGCGTTGTGAATGGCGGGAATCCGAAGCGCTCTGAACAGACTGGCAGGAGCTTGACTGCCCTGCTGAAACGGCGCAGGAGCCGGCGTTGATTCTGGTCGACGCTGGGCCACTAGTCGCATTAGTAGATTCGGACGACCAGCACCACGACAAATGCGTTGCCTCTTTCAGACTACTTCGCGAGCCGCTCGCGACGGTGTGGCCACCGCTCGTCGAGGCGATGTATCTCTTGTCTGATCTGCCTTTGGCGCAAGAAGCGCTTTGGGAGATGCTGGAGCGCGGGGCGATTTTTCTGCTGGCCCTCGATTTGGGCGATGTGCCACGGATGCGCGAACTGATGCGCAAATATGGGAACCGGCCAATGGATCTTGCGGACGCTGCGCTGCTTCGCATCGCCGAGCGCGAAGGCTTCCGGAAGATCTTTACAATTGACCGACGGGATTTCTCCGTATACCGACTTAATAATCGTGCCCGCCTCATACTAATTCCATAATGCTCAGCTAAGGAGAAGTAACTTCGCTTCAGCCGACGGGTTGGAGCGTGGAGACCAGTTCGGGGATATCGATTTTGATGAGAGTGCCCTGGCCGGGGCGGCTTTCGATTTGGAGACGGAAATCGGCGCCATAGAGGACGCGGAGGCGTTCGCGGACGTTGCTGAGGCCGATACCTTCGACGTACACGTGGGGCATTTTTTCTTCGGAGATGCCGACGCCGTTGTCTTCTATTTCGATGTGCAGGCGGCCGCCCCGATTGGTGGTGCGAAGCTGAATTTTGCCTCCGTCGAGCTTGGGAGCGAGGCCGTGTTTGAGGCAATTCTCTACGATGGGTTGGAGAAGCATGCTGGGGACGAAGGCTTCGAGGGCTTCGTCGTCGATTTGCTTGATGATGTCGAGGTTGTCGCGGCCGAAGCGGGCGACTTCGATATCGAGATAGTCGTCGATAAATTCGATCTCTTCGCGGAGAGGGACGAAAGTTTCGTGCTTGCGCAGGAGGCGGCGGAGGATGTTACTGAGCTTGAGGACTACACCGCGAGCGTTGTCGGGATCGAAACGAATGAGGGCGGAGACGGTGTTGAGCGTGTTGAAAAGGAAGTGAGGATTGATTTGGCGGGATAGGGCGTCCATGCGGGCTTTGAGAAGGAGTTGCTGGTGGCGTTCGAGGTTCATCTCAATGCGGGTGTTGTTCCAAATTTTTAACGGCGCGGCGACAGACATGAGTGTGGCGATGACCGTCAAGACGAGCCACCAATCCCATTGGGGGTGAATCGCGAAAAGCCATTTCGGTTTGGTGGCTTGGACGAGAGCGACGCGGCCGAGTTCGAGGACGACGCAAACGCCTAGCGGCGCCATTTCCCAAGATAGCTGGGCTTTTTTGAGGAGGCGAACCACGGCTCTGGGGATGTTGAGAAACGTGAAAGGACCAAAGTTCCAGAGATCTTCTTTGTTGGGGATGGCCTGGCGGATCAGGCCGCCGAGGAGGCCGGCGGTGGAAGCGGCGGGCATGGCGAGCCATTCGTGGGAGATGAGGGCCGGGATGGTGATAATGGCGCCACCGATGGGGCCGACGACGCGGCCGCCGAGCAAGCCCATCAGGAAAGCGCCTTCGAGGGAGAGGTCGGCGAAGCTGTATTGAGGATTTACGAGGCGAAGTGTGACGCCAATGATGAGCGGAGGCGTCATGAAGAGCATGAGCTTGAGTTTTTGGTCGGGATCGCGCTCTTCAGTGAAGAGGACGCGGCGGAAGGTGTTCCAGCGAGCCAGGAGCGCGGCGATGGAAGCGGCCACGCCAACCTTGAGGAGCAAGGTGAAGAGGAGGTCGCGGACTGCGGTGGCGGTGTCCATGGTCGGGTCGCGAGGGCGTCTCCGGTAACGCTAGCCAATCGCGGGCGGGATGTAAAGCGTTCCGTGGCGTACCTGTTATACTTGTCGTTTCTTATGACGACAAAATCGAAGCAGGACAAGGGCGGGATGAAAAAAGGCGTGGTGGAGCTGATTGCGCGGGCGGTGCTGCCTTCCAAGTTCGGAACCTTCATGATTTATGGATTCAAGGGGCGAGGGCCGCTGGACGAGGCGATCGCTCTGGTGCGCGGGAAGCTGAATGGGAAGACGGCGCCGCTTGTGCGGGTGCACTCGCAATGCCTGACGGGAGATGTGTTGGCTTCGTTGCGGTGCGATTGCCGGGCACAGCTGGAGCTTTCACTGCGGAAAATTGGGCGGGCGGGAGCGGGAATTTTGCTCTATTTGCCGCAGGAGGGACGCGGAATCGGGCTGATGAACAAGCTGCGCGCGTATCAACTGCAGGATGGCGGGATGGATACAGTAGAGGCCAACGAATCGCTGGGATTCGCGGCGGATTCGCGAGACTATGATTTTTCCGCCCAAATCCTGAAAAAACTTGGGGCCACAAAAATTCGGCTGCTTTCGAATAATCCGGAGAAAGTTCGGCAGCTGGAACAATCGGGAATTCGTGTGGTGCAGCGCGTGCCTTGCCAGCCGCGAGTCTCGAAAACTTCGCGGGCGTATTTGCAGACGAAGAAAAGCAAGATGGGCCACCTGCTCGATGGAGTCTGAAGAAGAGTTTGGCCGGCCAAGAAAAGTGTTAGCCGCCGCCGACGAATTGGACGATTTCGTAACGGTCGCCGGGCTCGACGCGAGTCTCGGACCATGCGGGGCGCGGGAGGATTTCGAGGTTGCGCTCGATGGCGACGCGGCCGGCGTTGAGGCCGAGCGTAAGCAGCAAGTCGGCGACGCTGGCGCCGGGCTTTGCTTCGCGGGTCTCGCCATTCACTACAATTGCCAGGGTCTGTTCCATCGCGGCCACTTCCAAACCGAGTGAAAGACTATTTTACACGACAGGGACGCGCGGCCGCGCCTTCAATTGAAATTTCAATTGGGCTTTCTCGCCGGCGTGGGCGGCTTCGATGACGAGAGCGGGCTCGGCGGAGGAAAGTTGGGGCATGTCGAAATCGAGTTGGGCGTGGCCGTCGGCATTCGTACTACCGGTAAAATCCTGAGGGTGAGCGGAACCTTCTATGCGCGCGATTATTTTTGCGCCGGCGACGGCGGCGCCGGATTGCTTGTGGCGAACGGAGACGTGAAGGTTCGCGTGCTTGCCGGCGAGCCAAGTTTTTGGATTGAGGAGTTCTAGGGCAATCGGAAGCGCGTGCGAGGCAGAAGACGGAGGACCGGTGTGCGCAGGAGTGGAAGGCGCATTTGCAGAAGCGGCGGCGGGAGCGGGCGGAAGTTCTTGAGTTGATGGAGGCGGCGGCATGAGTCGCAACGCACCGCTGCGAATTTCTTCGCCTACGGAGCGGTGCTGCTCGGCGATGCGCTTTTTGAGGGATTCCTCGCGAGCCGGGTCGAGCGGCAACAAATCAAAATAGTTGTTGGTGCGGCGGTGCAGAACGCGGCCGCGGCAATAAACAGTAGTGTCAATCAACGCGCTGGCGGTGCCGCGGTCCTCGGTTTGAAGGTGATAGACGGTTTCGCCGACTTTCACGTCCGTGTTATGCCCGAAGAGCATGTAGAGTGGCTCCCCTTCCTCCGCGAGGCGCTCGATGAACGTTGCGCCGATGTGCGCCGCAGGTATTTTCTCGTGCCATTTGACCGACTGGCTTGTGAATGGATATTATAGCGCTTCGCCCATGACTGATTCAGGCTTACAAGCGTACACTCCGCTTCTTTTACACCTCCTGATTGCCACGGCGCTGGCCGGGGCCCTGACGGCTGCATCGGTGCTGGTGGGCTGGCGCCGGCCGAGCCGCGCGAAGCAACAACCCTATGAATGCGGGATGGAACCCACCGGAGACGCGCGCGCGCCGGTTTCCGTACGATTTTACTTAGTGGCGATGGTTTTCATTCTGTTCGACGTGGAAGCCATCTTTTTGTATCCATGGGCTTACATTTATCGCGATTTGATAAAAATGTCTCCGAGCATCGGATTGTACGGATTTGGGGAGATGATGGTATATATCGCGATACTCCTGGTCGGGTACTTCTATCTCTGGAAAAAAGGCGCGCTCGACTGGCATAAATACTAGCCTGCGTCTGAGGGATTCGAAACGGTGACAGAGAATACCAGCCAAAGCGCTAATGTTGTCGTCGAGCACCTGCGTGCGTGGAATCCAAACGCCATCGAGGAAGTGATTGAATTTCGCGGTGAAACAACCGTCGTTCTGCCGCGCAAGATATTGCGGGCGGTGGCGGAACGCTGTCGTGACAGCGCGGAATTGCAATTTAATCTGCTGACGGATGCCACTTGCGTGGACCGATTCCCTCACGAACCTCGATTCGAGTTGAATTACCATCTTGTTTCGATTCCTCGCCGCGACAAAATTCGGTTGCAGGTCCGGCTGGCGGGTGCGGATGCGGTGATTGATTCGCTTGTTCCCGTGTGGCCGGGTGCGAATTGGCTGGAGCGCGAGATTTTTGACCTGATGGGTATCCGCTTCACGGGGCATCCGGACTTGCGGCGGATCCTGCTGCCGGAGGATTTCGAAGGGCATCCGCTGCGCAAGGACTTTCCGGTCGAAGGATACCGGGATGTGCCCATGGTGCCTGGATTCAGAAAGAGTTCGGTATGACGACTGTAGAAACAGCTACTGGCGAAACGAAAACGATGGTCCTGAATATGGGGCCGCAGCACCCATCGACGCACGGGGTGCTGCGCGTGCTTCTGGAGCTGGATGGCGAGACGGTCGTAAGAGCGGTGCCGGATTTGGGTTATCTGCACACAGGGATTGAAAAGAGCTGCGAGGACAAGACCTATTCGCAGGCCATTACGCTGACCGACCGGATGGATTATCTCAATCCGCTTGGCAACAACCTCGTTTATTGCATGGCCGTGGAGAAGCTGCTGGGCCTCGAAGTTCCCAAGCGGGCGCAGTACGTGCGCGTGATGATGGTGGAGCTACAGCGCATATCTTCGCACCTGGTATGGCTGGGAACGCATGCGATCGACATGGGAGCGATGTCGGTTTTCCTGTATTGTTTCCGCGAGCGGGAAGAGATCCTGAAAATTTTCGAGCTGTTTGCCGGGCAGCGGATGATGACGAGCTACATTCGCATCGGCGGGCTGGCATTGGAGCCTCCGGCGGGCTGGCGCGGGGCAGTGGAGCGCTTCCTGAAGATGATGCCCAGCCGAATTGATGACTACGAGTCGCTGCTGACGGGAAACCGGATCTGGATCGGGCGCCTGCAGGGTGTCGGGTATATTTCGGCAGAAGACGCGGTGGCGCTGAGCATGACGGGGCCGACGCTGCGCGCGGCTGGGGTCGCGTATGACAATCGCAAGGTCTTCCCCTATTCGAGCTACGACGAGTTCGAGTTTGACGTTCCGACGCGAACGGAGTCCGATTGCTTCGCGCGTTATCTGGTCCGCGTGCTAGAAATGCGGGAGAGTTTGAAGATCGTGCGCCAGGCAATGGCGAAGATTACGGATAGCGGACCGATCAGGGCGGACGCGCCGGGGATCATTCCGCCGCAGCGCGAAAAAATGAAGACGGAGATGGAAGCGCTGATTTATCACTTTAAGATTTTCACGGAAGGGTTTTCGCCGGCGCCGGGCGCGGCGTTTGTGACGGTGGAATCGCCGCGCGGCGAATTGGGGTGCTTTATCGCCAGCGATGGTTCACCGAAACCGCTGCGCGCGCATTTCCGTTCGCCCTCGTACATAAATTTGCAGGCGTTGCCGAAATTGATCGTGGGCCAGTTGATTTCGGACGTGGTGGCGTGCATCGGGACGATTGATATTGTGCTGGGAGATGTGGACCGGTAAGACGAAAGAAAGAAGTAAGGATGTAATGAAGTAAAGAAGTAAAGAAACAGCGGGAAAGCAGAAGAGCCAAAGGGAAGCCGGTAAAGGAATGGAACTGAGTCCACAACTTGCGGCGAGATTCGAGAAGTTGGAGAACGCGTATCCGTTCAAGCGCAGCGCGCTGATTCCGATGCTCATGTATGCGCAGGATGAGTATGGCTGCGTGAGCGACGAGATGATTGCGGAGATTGGCCGGCGGCTGGATCTGAACCGGGTTCAGGTCGAGGAAACGCTGGCGTATTACTCGATGCTGCATCGCAAACCGATGGGCAAGTATCACGTTCAAGTCTGCACGAACGTGGCGTGCATGCTGCGCGGGGGTAACGAAATCCTGGATCGCGCGAGAAAGCGGCTGGAAATTGGCCATAAAGAAGTGACCGAGGACGGCGTCTTCTCTCTCGAAGAGGTGGAATGCATCGGCGCTTGCACCGGCGCGCCGGCCATGCAGGTCAATTATGATTTTCACGAAAACCTGACGCCGCTTAAGTTTGACCGGATTATCGAGCAACTGGACGCCGGCAAGGTACCTGCGCCTGAGCCCGTCACTTCCGGGGCGATTCACGCGCGGGAGCCTGGAGAGACGCCGCTCATCAGCAAGCTCTTTGGGGTCAAGGATTCGCGAAAGATCGATGTTTATTTGAAGCACGACGGCTACAAGGCGCTGGAAAAGGCGCTGAGAGAGATGACGCCGGAAACGATCATCGACGAAGTGAAGAAGTCGAGTTTGCGCGGGCGCGGCGGCGCGGGCTTTCCCACGGGGATGAAGTGGTCGTTTGTTCCGAAGGATTCGCCGAAGCCGAAATATTTGATTTGCAACGCGGACGAATCGGAGCCCGGCACCTGCAAGGATCGTCCGCTGATGGAGTTGGATCCGCACCAGATGATCGAGGGGATGGTCATCGCGGGGCGGGCGTTTGGAGCGCACCGTGGTTTTATTTATGTGCGCGGTGAATACCGGTACGTGCTGGACATCGTGCAGACGGCGGTCGATGAGGCTTACGCGAACGGGTATTTGGGCAAGGACATTCTTGGTTCGGGCTTTGATTTCGATTTGATAACGCACACGGGCGCAGGCGCTTACGAATGCGGGGAAGAATCCGCGTTGATGGAATCGCTGGAAGGCAAGCGCGGATACCCTCGGATCAAACCACCCTTCCCTGCCGTTGTCGGCCTCTACGGCTGCCCGACGATCATTAATAACGTCGAAACGCTGAGCTCCGTTCCGGCAATCATTTTGGAAGGCGGCGAGGCGTACGCCAAGCGGGGGACGCCGAAAAACGGGGGCACGCGGCTGCTGTGCGTCTCCGGACACATCGCGAAGCCGGGGATTTATGAAATTCCGCTAGGGATGAACATGAAAAAGTTCATCTACGAAATGGCGGGCGGGATTCCGGGCGGGAAAAAGCTCAAGGCCGTCATCCCTGGCGGAAGCTCTTGCCCAATCATGAGCGCCGACGAAATCGATGTTGCGATGGATTACGATTCCGTCGCCAAAGCCGGGTCGATGCTTGGCTCCGGCGGCATGGTGGTGATGGATGAAACCACGTGCATGGTGGACATGGCGCGGCGGATTATGCATTTTTACGCGCACGAATCGTGCGGGTGGTGCATTCCGTGCCGCGAGGGCACCGAGTGGCTGAAAAAGATACTGGACCGCTTTCATG
>JBARBE010000071.1:0-4517 GCA_049792735.1 Candidatus Acidiferrum sp. | reverse complement strand
TCAGTGCGAAAACTGGCGGCGCGCTGATCGAAGCCATACTCACTCGCACTCCCGTCCCTCCGCGGACTTTGAATCCAGAGATTCCGGCGCAGTTGGAAGAAATTATCAACAAGTGTCTCGAGAAGGATCGGAACCTACGCTGTGCGAGTGCGGCAGCGGTGCGTTCGGATTTGCTTCAGCTGAAGCGCGTCTCGGAATCCGGCCTGGTAACTGCGTCTGGCGTTCCGGCTCCTCCTTCCGGCCGCGGGTTGGCGTGGAAACCGGCAGCCGCGGCTATGGCGCTCTTTGCCGCTGTAGTCGTTGTTGTAGCCTGGTTTTACGGCACGCGCCAGGCCCACGCGTTGACGCGGAAGGACACCATCGTTCTTCTGGGATTCACCAACAAGACGGGCGATCCGATTTTTGACGACACCTTGCGTCAGGGACTGACCGTTCAACTCGAGCAGTCCCCTTTCTTGAGCCTCGTCTCCGAACAGCGCATTCAACAGACCTTGCGGCTTATGGGGAAACCAGCGGATAGCAAGCTCTCTCGCGCGATTGCCAGCGATCTCTGCCAACGCACGGGAAGCAAGGCGTATTTGAGCGGTTCGATCGCCAGCTTGGGAGGCCAGTACGTCATCGGAGTCAGCGCGGTGAATTGTCAGACCGGTGATACTCTCGCCGAAGAACAAGTTACAGCGAATGGCAAGGAGAAGGTGCTGAAGGCGCTGGGCGAAGTCTCTACCCAGTTAAGAAAAAGGCTCGGAGAATCGCTCAAGTCCGTGCAAGATCTCGATACTCCGATCGAGCAAGCCACGACGCCCTCTCTGGAAGCGCTCCAAGCTTACAGTTTGGGGCGAAAAACCATGCTGGGAATGGGTGACTATTCAGCCGCGCTGCCGTTGTTCGAACGCTCCGTCCAGCTTGATCCGAATTTTGCGATGGCGTACGCGACGCTGGGAACCGCCTATCACAACCTCGGCGAAAAAATGCTCTCGGCGCAAAATACAAGAAAGGCCTATGAACTCCGCGCACATGTCAGTGAATGGGAGAAATTTTACATCGAGTCTCATTACCATCACTTCGCCACGGGCGAACTGGAAAAAGCGCGCCAGGATTACGAGCTCTGGGCGCAAATCTATCCGCGCGAAGAGGTGCCGCCGATCAACCTCGGCGTGGTTTACCAGTCTCTCGGACAATACGACAAATCCCTGGCGGAGTTCCGAGAGGCAATGCGGCTCGGTCCTTCCGAGAGTCTCAATTTCGGCAATCTTGTTCTTGCTTACATTCATTTGAATCGCCTTGACGAAGCTCGAGCTACCGCCCGCGAAGCGCTGGCAAAGAATTTCGATTCAGCGGATTTGCGCGTCTATCTCTACCAGCTCGCTTTTTTGAAACACGATCTCCCCGGTATGGCGGAGCAAGTTGCCTGGTCGCAGGGCAAGGCCGGAGAAGAAAATGCCATGCTCAATATGGAGGCGAGCACTTCCGCATATACGGGAAAGCTGGCTGCCGCTCGCGATTTCTCTCTCCAGGCTGTCGCCTCGGCCGAGCGTGCCAGTGAAAAGGAGATGGCGGCGGGCTGCGAAGCCTCCGCAGCCCTCAGGGAGGCCCTCTATGGAAATGCTTCCGCGGCGCGGGACCACGCTTCCAAAACGCTCGCTGAGTCGAATGGCCGCGATGCAGAGTATGTCGCGGCGCTTACTCTGGGCTTGATCGGCGATTCGGAGCGCGCTCGAGCCCTTGCGGAGGATTTGGAAAAGCGCTTTCCCGAGGACACTGTCGTGCGCTTCAATTATTTGCCAACGCTCCGCGGGCAGCTTGCCCTCAATACTCCAGGTGGCGCGGCAAAGGCTGTTGAGGCGCTTGCCAGCGCTTCACCTTATGAGCTGGGCGTTCCTGGCAGCAGCACCTTCTGGACTAACTTTTATCCGATTTATATTCGCGGGCAGGCATTGCTTGTTGCTCATCGCGGAAGCGAGGCGGCGGCCGAGTTTCAGAAAATCCTGAATTGGCCGGGCGTCGTAGTGAACGAACCGATTGGCGCGCTTGCCGAGCTTGGACTCGCGCGCTCGTTGGCGCTTGCGGGCGATACGACCAAGTCCCGAGCGGCCTACAATGCTTTTTTCACTTTGTGGAAGGATGCCGATCCAAATATCCCCGTTCTGATCGCTGCCCGCGCGGAATACGCGAAACTGTCATAAGCCACAGTCCTGTGAGATGGCGGAAAAAAAAAGGGACAGACTGGAAAGTCTGTCCCACGGAGCGTGTTGACGCAAGCCGCTAGAGCGAGCGCAGGAAATTCAGAAGATCCTGCTGCTGCTGCGGTGTCAGTTGTTTGAAGTTGCTGATGACGGCGTTGGCTTCTGAACCGGAGCTGGCGTGTTCCTTGATGGCATCGAGGAGATCCGTGGTGCGGCCATCGTGGAGGAAGAAGATACGCTGACCGAGTCCCCACAGAGGCGCGGTGCGGAATTGGTCCGGGCCGGCTGCCCCTTGCGAGACGCCATCGGCGAGATTGTTCCCCATGTGGTGGATCAACAAATCGGAGAAGAGGTTGGCATTCACCTGGCTAAGGCCTGGAGTGAAGGCAGAAGGCGCTGTCTGGAGCGCGGGCGTGTGGCACATGTTGCAGCCGATGGCGTTGAAGTTGCGGCTTCCGTTGGAAATGGATTGCGCGCCGCCCGGGGCGGTTGTGGAAGGCGTTGGAGGAGCCAGGAGGCGCATGAACATAGCAAATTGCACCACGTCGCTGGGAACGTCGGTATATTGCGAAGGATTCATAACCGTGGCGTCTTCGGGAGTGGGATTTATTTTGCAATTCGCGGGAAGGCCGCCGGCCAGTGCTTCATCGGGGCTGGCACGCTCATTCTGGAAGAGCTCGTTGGTGATGCCCATCTCGACGTTGTAGGCTTCTCCGGAAAATATTTCCAAGGATTTATTTTGGGCTTTCCAACCGAAGCGGGTGATCATGCCGTCGTTGCCATCGCGGTTGACTTGGCCGGAAATGCCTAGAGATTGCTTTTGTCTCGAGTTTGTCTGCATGTTGGCGTAGATGGTTTCTTCGGAAGTGTTCTCGATCAAGCCGGCGCCAAAGGTTGGCGTCGGTATGCGGAAACTGACGTTGTTCAAAGCCAGATGCTGAGCGAAATTCGGTTGTTGGATGTTGCAGCTGCCGGCGTCGCTGCGGCCTGAGATGACGAAGAGGTCGTGAACGCCGCCATCGGGGTTGTTGCTAAGCGAGCCTTTGGAATTCAGAAAAAATTTGAAACGGGCTTCGCGGACGGGACCGTTTGGAGTGATGAAAGATGGAAGACTGTTTTGCGCACCATCGAGTGTGTAGACGAGAGTTTCTGGGTTGGGGCCGATGTTGGGAAAGACCGTGGTGCTGGGGCTGGAACCGCCGATGGCGGGTTGCGAATGGCAGCTCGAGCACTGGTTGCTATTGAAGCGCGGACCGAGACCGTTGTCCGTGCCGTTCTGGACGGATTCGATCTCCTGGAAACGGAGCAGACCGTTTGCAAAAAAGTCGGTCGCGCCTGGAGTCTGTGAAAGTGACGATAACGGTTGGCCTGCGTTGACCGCGCCTCCGCGAACGCCTGGGTCGTGCGGGGAAGATTGGCCAAGTGTGATCGTGGCAAAGGAAATCGCAAGCAGAAATGCAGTGCAAACAGCGAGCTTGCGAGGGTTGGCGAACTTCCATTTCTCGACGGAACGTGCAACTGCGCCTGACGACATGGTTTCTCTCCTTGGGACACACCAGTAGCGCGATGTTTTTCCTTGGTTAAAGGCCTGGGCCACCCGAGGAGAGACACCTGGCTGCTTGGTCGTGCCGGATAACAGAACGCTCGGAAGAGACCCGGTTCGAGAAGGGCTGGAAAACTGAGGAGCCCAAGCGTAAGGCTGGGATGCTGTGCGCGAGAAATTATTGTGTCGCGACGAGCGTGTCACCTGACCCGAGGTACAGATTTGGTACAAGTACGACTGCGTGCGCGGCTCGTTTGGGGATCCACAGCGGCGAAGAGCGACTTCCGTGAAGGCTGGAAGTTTTATATTGCGGAGGGGCGCAGAAAAAAACCGGGCAGACACGGATGTCTGTCCCACCAGGAGTTCGGACCGAAGGGCCTTTTGACTTCGACTTCTAAACTCTAGCTGTGCCGCGGCAGCAGGTTAAGCTGCGCCGAGGGCGCGCCGCTGCTGAAAACACTCGCGGCAAAAAACGGGGCGTCCCTGCGTTGGACGGAAAGGAACGGTTGTTTCTTTTCCGCACTGCGAACAAGTGGTCTTCGTTTCCGAGCGCATCTGGGAGCCGCCACCACCACCGCCTCCGCCGCCTTCCGCGCGCTTGGCTTTGCAACCCTTGCATCTTTTTGGTTCGTTCTTGAAACCCTTGTCGGCGAAAAACATCTGTTCGCCGGCAGTAAAAACAAACTCAGCGCCGCATTCCGCACACTTCAGGACCCTGTCGTGATATTCCATGAGCCGTTCTCCCGTTGCCCCGAGGCAGAAAGGGAGATGGGCACATTTCGTACGATGGG
>JBARBE010000070.1:0-10004 GCA_049792735.1 Candidatus Acidiferrum sp. | reverse complement strand
CCGGGAATCGTGATACAAAGCGGGCTTGACCATCGCACACGCCATTTTTCTTTTCTTCGCCGCTATGCTGGGCGGCGCGATCAATGCCGTCGCCGGCGGTGGAAGCTTTGTTTCATTTCCCGCGCTGCTTTTCACGGGAGTGGCGCCCGTTTCCGCGAATGCCACGAACACACTGGCGCTTTGGGTCGGTGTGACCGCCAGCGGCGGAGCGTATCGCAGCAGATTCAACATTTCGCTCCGCGTGATGATCCCGCTCATCGCGGCGGGAGTGATCGGCGGACTTAGCGGCGCTTTTCTCTTGATTCACACTCCCGCGCAAACTTTTTTGAAAGTGTTGCCGTGGCTGTTGCTCGGCGCGACACTTTTGTTCGCGTTTGGCAAACACCTGACCGGCCGAATTTCCGCGAGCGTTGCCCGCGATGCGGGCAGAGCGGCATTGGCGGGCGCGGCGATTTTCGAACTGGCCGTGGCCGTCTACGGTGGGTATTTCGGCGGCGGAATCGGCATTATGAATTTGGCGATGCTCTCTGCCTTGGGTATGACGGACATTCACGCCATGAACGCGCTGAAAGTGGCGCTCGGCGGCGTGATCAACGGCGTGGCCACGATCGCGTTTGTAATTACTGGAGCGATTGTGTGGCCGCAGGCGATCGTCATGATTGCGGGAGCCATTGTGGGCGGCTATTCCGCGGCGCATTTTGCGCAAAAGCTGC
The DNA here is from genome assembly GCA_049792735.1 of Candidatus Acidiferrum sp. Classification (GTDB taxonomy): domain Bacteria; phylum Acidobacteriota; class Terriglobia; order Acidiferrales; family UBA7541; genus Acidiferrum. The sequence continues at coordinate 9,291 of JBARBE010000070.1, read as the reverse complement.
CGCAGACCTGGATCAGGAGCTTTGTGATTCTGGTGGGGACAGGAATGACGATCTACTTTTTTGCGCGTGCATACCGATGAAGTGTGATGCGGGACGGATTGCCGTGGCAATGTGCTTGACATTTTCGAGGCAGAATAAGGAAACTCTCCCCACTGTGATTTGGCAAGAGTTCCCCGGTTTCATCCGCTGGCGCAAGCGGCCCACAAACGCAACGAGGAGGAAAATATGAAAACGAATTATGCGGCGGTGGTTGTCTCGGCCATTGCTTATTGGCTTCTCGGCGCGCGTTGGTACGGATTTCTATTCAGCAAGCCGTGGATGGCGCTCGAGCACATGACGGATGCGCAGGCGAAATCGATGAATCCGGTATTGCCGTATGTCATTACATTTGCGCTCAATCTGCTGATTGCGTTCGTGCTGGCGCAGATTTGCAGCTGGCGGAACGCGAATACGGCCGCGCGCGGCGCCGCCGTTGGGATTTTTTTGTGGATTGGAATTGTCGGTCCAATTGTCTACACCACGTATATGTACGAGATGCGGCCGATGCATCTGTTCGCGATTAATGAGTTTTATTCGCTCGTCGGCTTGTGCTTGATGGGAGCGATTTTGGGCGCTTGGACGAAAAAGACCGCGTAGCGGAATCGCCGCTTAAGTTCCCTCGCATCAGCGGTTGAGCGAAGAGGGCACGATGTATCGTGCCCCTACAATGGCTTGTCGCGGATGGAAGCGTCTACCAGTTGGATGGTGTGGACGACCCGTGTTTTGCAGCCAAGACGATCTAAAGAGGATTGCAGTTGCAGTAGACAACCCGGATTTCCCGTGGCGACGACTTCGGCGTTGAGCGGGGCGATGAGTTCGGCTTTGCGGTCCCCGAGGGCGTTGGCAGCGTCCGGTTGGACAAGATTGTAAATTCCTGCGGAGCCGCAGCAAATGGCATTTTCTGGAATTTCGTTTAGCTCGAGCCCGGGAATATTCGCGAGCAGTTGACGGGGTTGCGCGCGCACGCCCTGTGCGTGTTGCAGGTGGCAGGAATCGTGGAATGCCACGCGGAGTCGCAGCGGATTTCTTGCGGTGCGCGGCGGCAGTTCGGTAAGCACTTCCGTGATGTCCTTGCACTTTGCGGCGAACATTTTCGCCCGTTCGGCATAGTTCGGATCGTCGCGCAGCAAGTGGCCGTATTCCTTTACATTTGAGCCGCAGCCCGCGGCGTTGGTAACAATGGTGTCGACATTGGCACGCTCGAAGACATTAATCGTTTTTCGCGCTAGTGCCAATGCTCCTTCTTCTTCTCCTGCATGAACCATTAGCGCGCCGCAACAAGGCTGTTCTTTCGGCGCGATAACTTCGCAGCCTTCGGCGGCCAGAACTCGCGCAGTCGCCGCGTTCACCTGCGGAAAAAATTCACGCTGCACACATCCAAGCAAGAGGCCGACCCGTCGCCGTTGTGTCCCTTGTGCTGGCGTGATTTCAGGGATGAATTCGGCGCGGCCCAGCGCGGGCATAAGCGTTTCCATCGCGCTTAGCTTCTTCGGAAGGAGACGGAGAACTCCGGATTTTCGGACAAGAGTTTGCAGGCCCGATTTTTGGTAGGCGAGCAGCGGCCAGCGAAGCAGGCGCAGTCGATCGGGGCGCGGAAACAAAGCGAAGATCATCCGGCGATGAAGCTTTTCGAAAAAAGAGCGCGGATGATGGCGTTCGATCTGCGCGCGCGTGGCTTCGATCAGTTTTCCGTAGTCGACGCCGGAAGGGCAAGCCGTCATACAGGCCATGCAGCCGAGGCAGGAATCAAAATGGCTGACCCACTGCGGATTGATTGTCGCGGCGCCCTCACTTGCGATTTTCATCAGGTAGATGCGGCCGCGCGGCGAGTCCATTTCCTCGTTCCAAAGAACATAGGTGGGACACACGGGTAAACAAAAGCCGCAGTGAACGCACTTATCGATGATTTCCGTCGAAGGCGGATGATGCGCGTCAAATGCGCTAGCCAAGAGCTTTGTGGCTGGGGAAGCGGGCATTAGATCCCTCCCACGAAGCGGCCTGGATTGAGCGTGTTCTTCGGGTCGAATTGTTTTTTTACAGCGCGCATGAGAGGAAGTGCATCACCGGACTGGCCCCAGGCATCTATGGGCGGCATTGCCGCTGGCTCGTGATGGATTACGAGCGAACCGCCCGCGCGCTCGAGTTCGCCGCGAAGTTCGGATAACGCGGCGTGAAGATTCTCCGGCGTAGCTTCGAGGCGAAGCCTGCCAATACCCGTGGCTTGCATCGTCAACTTCCACTGCGCTTTGCGGGAGTTTGCTATGCGTTGCATTGTCTCAATCGTGCGTGCGATGGAGGCAGGGAGCACGGTGATTTTGGCGACGGCTCCGGCAGCGGCGTCAGAGAAATTCCAAAGCTCTTGGGAAGCGCTCCAAACCGACACAGAAGCACCGCTCGTCGGAGCCGTTCCGGCGATTTCGCGGAACTGCGCTTCCTGCGCGGCGATTCCTCCTTCGGTGCCTTCAAAGAGATTATCTACAACGGCCTCCGTGTCATGCCCGAGGCGCACTTGCAGCGCGGTATGCGCCAGTTTGGAATCCTGGATGGCGAGGATGAGTTGCTGCATTTTTTCGAGATTGCCTGCGGAGACGGAGAGCGTCTTCGTGTGATGCGGCAGCGGATGGACGCGGAAGACGGCGCGAGTGATGACGCCGAGAGTGCCGAGAGCGCCGGTCACCAACTTGGGCAGATCGTAACCCGCGACATTCTTGACGACTTTGCCGCCGCTGGCGGCGAGCGTGCCATCGGCGAGAGCGATGGTCACTCCGATGATTAGATCGCGCAACGGGCCGAAACGGAGGCGGAGCGAACCGCTGTCATTCGTTGAAAGCACACCGCCGATCGTCGCTTTCTCAGGCCAGAGCGGATCGAACGCGAGGCGCTGGCCATGCTGAGCGAGCGCGGATTGCAATTTCTGAATGGTGCATCCGGCTTCGACACTCACCGTGAGGTCGGCCCAAACGTGCTCAATGATTTTATCGAGGCGCGCCGTAGAAAGAACGATGTCGGCGCGAGCCGGCGGATTGCCCCAGGAAAGCTTGGTGCCGCCGCCGCGCGGAATTACCGCCAGGTTTGCGTCATTTGCAATTTTCAGAATCGTGGCCAGCTGTTGTTCGCTGGCTGGTTCGAGGACAACTCGCGGTCTGATGCCGCAAACGGCGTCGGCCCCGGTAGCCGCGCGAATGGAATCGGGAGCCAGAATTGTGCGAAATTCGTTTTCGATGTGGAGCGGAGCTGTTGCCATTTTGCGAGACTCAGTACATTACAACGGTAGCGCGCCGTCAAGGTGCGCACTGACAACGACCCTGCCGGCTGTAGCGGAAACGAAAAACAATCAAACTTGAACCTAACCAGCAAGTTGTTTTTCCTATCGAACTTGATGAGTGCCAGGGAGTTCCCTGGCGACTCGTTTCGTAACTGAATGAGCTTGAAAGGCGTCTATGCCAGTAGGCCCTTGCCCAATCCAGTTCGGTCATGCAGTACAACGGCGAGCCGCCGGTTCTTGCTCGGACGGAGGGAACGCATGTCCATTAACACGCGACTAGGCCTTTTCCTACTTGTCTCCATGTTCTACACGCCGCTGGCTTCAGCGCAACACCCCAGCCCGCCAGCCCAGCCTGCCGCCGATACGATCCATCTCGATGTGGTGGTGACTCAAAAGTCCGGGCCGCCAGTCAGCGGTCTTCAGCAGCAGGATTTCACAATCTTGGATAATAAGGCACCGCAAACCATCCAGTCATTCCGGGCCGTGCGCGAGCGCGACGCTCCGATTGAGGTTGTTCTGGTTGTGGACGACGTGAACACCGGACTTGAGAACATCGCTTACGAACGAACAGAGATCGACAAATTTCTGAAGACCGATGAGGGACGGCTTGCACACCCGATCGCGCTTGCCTTTCTTACGGATAACGGCATCAAGGTTCAAGACGATTTCTCAAGTGACGGCAACGCACTCAGCGCCACGTTGAATAAGTACACGCTCGGATTGCATTCGATTCTCCGCTCCGGCGGCATCTACAGCGCCGTCGAGCGCTTCCAGATTTCCATGCAAGCACTGCTTCAGCTCGCAACGCGCGAGGCTGCGCGGCCAGGGCGCAAGATGATTGTGTGGATTTCTCCAGGATGGCCGATCCTCTCTGGCCCGGGTGTGGAGGAACAGATGACTTCAAAGCAGGACCAGCAGATTTTCGACGACGTGGTGAGGGTCTCGACTCTGCTGCGCGAAGGCCGCATCACTCTCTACAGTATCGATCCGCTCGGCAGCGCTGACTTCGGAGGCCGGGCCTTTCGCTGGGAGGCGTTCACCAAGGGAATCAGCAAGCCCAATCAGGCCGACTGGGGAGATTTAGCGCTGCAAGTCATCGCCACGCAAAGCGGTGGGCTTGCTCTCACCTCCAGCAACGACATTACCGGATCCGTCCAAAAATGCCTGGCCGATTCGGAGGCGTACTACGAGATTTCCTTCACTCCCTCCTTGGACCAAAAACGCGAGACATATCATCATCTGGAAGTCCGTCTTGCAGACCGTAAGCTCACTGCGCGTACCCGCCAAGGCTATTACGCACAGCCTTCTGGCCACTGACCACCACTGCTACTCGCGGCTGAGTCAGCGACCGGCCTATTGCTTTTGCAGCGTGCTGACGGCGGGCTTGCGGTTGTCGGCCACCGCGGAATTATCAAGCTGCGCGGACAATATCGCAGTGCGGTTGGCGCCGGACTGCTTCGTCGAAGACGCGTTGATCCGATGCACGCGGGTTTGCGCGGCGGACTGGTTCTGCTTGACCGTGGGCGCGGCTACTTTGGCTGGAGCGCCTTCGTAGACATCTTGAACTCCGGTTTCGGTGAAGTGGTCGGGGCTGACTTCCTGGGCTTTGCAGGAGGGCGTGCCGACAAGCAGGATGGCGGCGACGCCGAGGGAGCCGAGCAAGATCGTCCGGGGCAGCAACTGTTTGTAAGTGTTCATGGATTTTGTCCTTTCGCTTTTCGATTTCGACTGGCTGCCGCGTCTACGGCTGCATCGTGAACCGTTTGTCGCATATACGGAATTGCATGCCAATGCACGGCGGGTGGACTGCGGGTGGAAAAAAGGTGAACGCGTAAGACGAAGAATTCAGGGGAGATTTTGGCGCGGGGCGCCGCAGCTGCGACGAGTGGATCGCATTCAGCGACAGTTGTGTGTGAAGCTTGCTCGCGGCCGCGCCGACAGACTGATTACTTCTTGTTCGGCGAACTGGGAGCTGGCTTGCGCTTGTCGACGATCGCTTGGGTGCCACGCTGCGTTGGTGGCACCGGCGTGCGCTTGGCGGCCAATTGGAGAGACGCGGGGGCGTTGCTCTGGTTGGCGCGTGCTTGCAAAGTGGCCGGCTTCTGGTTGGCCTTGGGTGCGACGAGCTTGGCTGGAGCGGGTTCGTAAACGTCTTGAACGCCGGTCTCCGTGAAGTGATCGGGGCTGACTTCCTGCGCTTTGCAAGCCGGTGAGAGGAGCACGACGGCTCCGAGGCCGAGCACGATCATTGACAACTTGCACATTCCAAAAGACTTCATTGGGGTCCTCCGCTTTCGTCTTAACTAGGGCCCGGGACTACGCACTGCTCGCATCGACGGATTAGGGATTTCTAAAGTCCAGCCATTTTCAGGGGCGGGATTGTGGTGCGCGATGGGACGGAGGTACTACGGTGTGTCGGGGTCGCCAACAACGTTACCGCTCCATGCTGGCTGGACGAGAGCAGCGGAGCGTTCGCGGAAATTCTTGTTAAACGATAACCGGGCACTCCCCTAGATTTCTTGTAAACGCCGATTCTAAAGGACTTAGATTCTCTGTAAGTGGCCTAGAATAAACAGTTGCGCGATTTTCCGTAAACGCTGATTTTAATGAGGTTACGGCTGCGTCAAAACTGCGCAAGTTTGGGGCCTGCCCGGTGCGCTGAATGCTTCAGTCGCGAGCTTGCGACTGCGGGACTTATATTGGCTGCCCTTGATGCGGCCAGGAAAAGCGCACAGGCTAAAGCCTGTGCCACCAAAATCAAAAAACGCCAATCTGGAGATTGGCGTTCCAAGAGTTAAGACATAAAATTACCTAGTCAGCATTATGAAGGGCAAGTTATCGGCCGTCAAGGAGAAAGTGGCCAAAAGTTCGATTTCCCTTTGGGGCGGATGTGAACCGCGGGTAGAAATGTTACACGGGAGACGAGACGGCAAAGACGTCAAGATTTGAAGGTCTGAGCTTAGAATCGAAGAGAGGATGGCTTAGAGATGAAGCTCAACAAGAAATTCAGGGCTAAGTTACAGAAAAGCAGGGCAAAAGGTGGCTGGACGTTTGTGGTGTGGCCCAGCTCGGTGAAGTTTTTTGGGACGCGAGGATTGGTGAAGGTCAGAGGCAAGATTGACGGTCATTCCTTTCGGGCGTCGTTTATGGCGATGGGGAACGGCACCCACATGCTTTCGATAAAGGCAGAGATACGCCAGGTGATCGGGAAGGAAGCGGGCGAAACCGTGGCCGTGGTGTTGGAAGAGCGGATAGAGAAGCGGTCGTAAGACGAAGACTCAGCCTCAAACAACGAGGCTGGGGCACCCGCCGTGCTTTGTTGGCACCATGGGCGCTTGAAATTACTCACCATGTTTCTATGCGGAGTCCGTCCACGCCTCTGAAGTGATCGTCGCGCGTAGCTAGGAACAGACCGTATTGCAATGCACATGCGGCGATCCAGATGTCGTTCTCAGGAATGGGCTGGCCTTTTAATCTCAAACGGTCCTTGATCTGACCGTAGCGCCTGGCTGTCTCCGCATCGCAGCTTAAGATCGTAACGGACGCAGCGAATTCCTCGATTCTGGCTTGGTTAGCTGCCGCTTGCGCGGACTTGCGGGCGCCGTAGTGGAGCTCGCCTAAGACTGTGCTGGAGACAAAGATCACGGATTCGGTGACGTGCTCAGTAACTGCTTTCTCCGCGGCGAAAAAAGCAATGATGATGTTTGTGTCGAGGAGGACTCTACCAGGCATTCGGATCGATCTTTTCGCAGCCCTCTTGGATGGCACGCGACATGGCGTCGAGGTCCGTGGGAGCAATGCAGCCGCTGAAGTGCAGGATGTTCTTACCGGGCGTTCCGCTAGGTTCGGTCAGGTGGCGCGCGAAGTCCAGGACCTTGCGCTGGTGAGGAGCGTCCAGGCGATCCACTTGCTCGATGATTTCGTCTTTGACAGTCTTTGTCACGATGAATTCAATTTAGGTAAGGGCACCCTCAATGTCAAGCGCGCAGGCATCACACTCAGATTCTGTCAGAGAGTCAATTCGTGTTCTGGAATTAACTGTTACCGCATGGACTGTGGTTCAACTTGTCTGACGCCTGGCGCGGCGAATCACACGGCCGATCAGGGATTCTTCATTCTCTAGAAGGTGCTGCGCCTGGGAGAATGAAAGTATGGAACGGTTTAGGGAATTGGCGATGGCAAGGAGAGCGGTCATCTTTTCCTCGAAATCGCCTTCGGCCCACGGGCTCGGCTTGACGACAGGCCGGCCTGAATTGTAGTGGTCCGAGCCGAAGAGGCGATTCTTGTCCGCGTCGTGCAGCGAGGAGTCTGTCTCTTTGTAGGCAGCGTAGTTGATGCCATCAATGACCAATTTACGAGCTTCGTCAGACGTCATGAAGGAATCCTACAGACTTTCGTTGGTGCCCCGGAAGTTTTGACGTTTGTCGCGGGGGCGCAGGACGGAATCATCCTGAACTTCCATGAACGCGTGAAGCGCAGCAATGTCATTGAATTCGGTTTCGCTCGGTGGCGAGACGTTGGGCTCCAATAGACAATCACAGAGCACATCTAGGGCGAGGCCGAATTCGCGATTCTCGAGGAACTCATCGAACAGAGCGCCATACGTTTCCCCTTTAGGTCCTCTTGGAAAGATGCGACGGAGCGCGGCGAGACGAGCGTGCAGTATGGCGTAATGAGGCGTCCGGCCTGGGGGAGTAGTCGGCATTAGAAGCGGTCGGCGGCGCCCGCTATTTCTAATGGATGCGGAGTGTATTCGCCGGGCTTTTCGCCGCAGAGGCGCGGGGTGGGAAACATTTTGGTGGGATTGGCGAGTTGGAGCGGGTCGAAGGCGCAGCGGACGCGGTGCATGGTGGCCAGGTCTGGTTCGGCGAACATTTTGGACATCATTTTCTTTTTGTCTTCGCCGACGCCGTGTTCGCCGGTGATGGAGCCGTCGGCGGCGATGCAAATTTCGAGGATGAGATTCGAGAGGGCTTCGGCGGCGTGCTCCTGGCCGGGGATGCGGCGGTCGTAGAGGACCATGGGATGGAGATTGCCGTCGCCGGCGTGGAAGACGTTGGCGACGCGGAGGCCGGCTTCGCGGCTGAGCTTTTCGATTTCGGTCAGGACGCGAGGCAGGGCGGTGCGGGGGATGACGCCGTCCTGGACGATGTAGTTGGGGGAGATGCGGGCCATGGCGGCGAAGGCGGCTTTGCGGCCTTTCCAGACGAGGGCGCGTTCGGCTTCGGATTGCGCGACGCGAATTTCGGAGGCGGAGTGGGCGCGGCAGATTTTGTTGACGTCGGCCATGAGGGAGGCGACTTCGGCGACGGGGCCATCGAGCTCGACGAGGAGCAGCGCGCCGCACATCGGATAGTTGGCGTGGACGGCGGCTTCGGAGGCTTGGATGGCGAGGCGGTCCATCATTTCGATGGCGGCGGGCAACATGCCTGCCGCGATGATGCTGCTGACGGCGGCGCCGGCTTCGTTGGTGGAGGGAAAAGCGGCGAGGAGGGTTTGCACGGCTTCGGGGCGCTTGACGATGCGGAGAATCATTTTGGTGGCGATGCCGAGCGTGCCTTCCGAGCCGACGAAAACGCCGAGGAGATCGTAGCCGGGCGCGTCGAGCGTTTTTCCGCCGAGGTGGACGAGCGAGCCGTCGGGGAGAACGACTTCGAGGCCGAGGACGTGCGTGGTGGTGAAGCCGTATTTTAAGCAGTGGGCGCCGCCGGAATTTTCGGCGACGTTGCCGCCGATGCTGCACGCGGATTGCGAAGAGGGATCGGGCGCGTAGAAATAGCCTTGGGGGAGGACGCGGGCGGTGACGTCGAGATTGATGACGCCGGGCTCGACGACGACGCGGGCGTTGGGGAGATCGACTTCGAGGATGCGGTTCATGCGCGTGAGGCTGATGACGATGCCGTTTTCGACGGGCATCGCGCCGCCGCTGAGGCCGGTGCCGGAGCCGCGGGCGACGAAAGGAATTTTTTCGCGATGGCAGAGGCGGA
>JBARBE010000069.1:0-7882 GCA_049792735.1 Candidatus Acidiferrum sp. | reverse complement strand
ACTTGATTGCCGCGCAGGGCTCGGAGCTTCGCGCCCTCGCCAACCTCGAGGAGGCCAAAGCCAACTACGAGCGTGCCGTGGGCCGCACGCTCGAGGTGAATCACGTCACCATCGCCGACGCCGAGTCCGGCGAGGTCGAGCGCGCCACGCTGATCCCTGGGACGCTCCACGGGAAAGTGGTCGGCGTCGAAGACCTCTTCAAGGATCTTCCGGATCGCAGCGAGCGGTAATCTCTCGCGCTAAGCGAAAGAGCATTCTGGCCGCTTACTCGCGGAATACGCTAGAATCAAAGGCGGAGGAGTGGGTGAGCGGTTGAAACCGGCGGTCTTGAAAACCGTTAGGCTCGAAAGGGTCTCGGGGGTTCGAATCCCTCCTCCTCCGCCAGAACCGACCAACGCAACGGCCTTGAGGGCCTAGCTGGCGTTCCTTCGGAGAGCGCTTCGGAATTCGGACAAATGGAGAGCGTCAGAGCATGAGCGACGACGTCAAGAGTTCGGTCACAACCTTACCTCCTGCCGATGCTCCCGCCGCACCGCGCAAGCCTTCAGCGAAAGAACGCGCGTGGGAAGAAGACACGCTCCGCCCCACTCTTGAAAAAAGCCCCGAACGCCAAACCGAATTCACCACCATTTCCGGATTCCCGATCCGGCGTCTTTACACCCCCGCTGATCTCCCAGGATGGGACCCGAATCGCGATTTGGCTTTCCCCGGCGAGCCTCCCTATACGCGCGGGATTCATTCCACGATGCATCGCGGCCGGCTCTGGACGATGCGCCAGTTTGCGGGCTTCGGCACGGCGGAAGATACCAATCAACGTTTTCGCTATCTTCTGGCGCAGGGCCAAACCGGCCTTTCCACTGCTTTCGACCTCCCTACTTTGATGGGTTATGACTCCGACCACCCGCTTGCTGAAGGCGAAGTCGGAAAATGCGGCGTGGCTATCAGTTCCCTTGCGGACATGGAAGTGCTCTTCGATAAGATTCCGCTCGCTGATGTCACGACTTCGATGACTATCAACTCGCCCGCGGCGGTGATCTGGGCGATGTATCTAGCTGTCGCCGAAAAGCAAGGTGCGGACTGGAAGAAAATCTCCGGTACGCTGCAGAATGACATCTTGAAGGAATACATCGCGCAAAAGGAGTACATCTATCCGCCAGAGCCCTCCATGCGGCTGGTGATCGACACGTTCGAATTCGGAATGAAGAACACGCCAAAATTCAACACGATTTCGATCAGCGGCTACCATATCCGCGAAGCAGGCTCGACGGCGATTCAAGAATTAGCGTTCACTTTGCGCGACGGCATGGAATATGTCGAATATGGAATGCGCCGCGGCCTGGCCGTGGATGAATTCGTTCCCCAGCTTTCTTTCTTTTTCAACGCGCACAATGACTTTTTCGAGGAAATCGCCAAGTACCGCGCGGCGCGTCGCATCTGGCACAAAGCGATGGTCGAGCGCTATGGCGCGCAAAGCCCGCGTACATGGGCATTGCGCTTTCACACACAGACTGCCGGCTGTTCGCTGACCGCGCAGCAGCCGTATAACAACGTAGTGCGCACGGCAATCCAGGCGCTGGCCGCCGTTCTCGGCGGAACACAGTCTTTGCACACCAATTCACTGGACGAAGCTTGGGCGCTGCCAACCGAGTTCGCGGCCACGCTTGCTCTCCGCACACAGCAAATCATCGCGCACGAGACCGGCGTGACCAACACGGTCGATCCCCTCGGCGGCTCGTATTTTGTCGAAACGCTCACGAACGAAGTCGAGCGCGGCGCGTGGGACTACATCCACAAAATCGACGCGATGGGCGGAATGGTCCCAGCCATTGAACGCAGCTATCCGCAGCGTGAAATCGCGGAAGCTTCTTACCGCTACCAGGTGGCCGTCGACAAAAAGGAAACAATTATCGTCGGCGTCAACGATTACATCGCGCAAGAAAAACCGCTGGACATCCTGCAAATCGACGAGACGGTCGCCCAACGCCAGGCCGAGCGCCTCTCAAAACTGCGCGCCGACCGCTCCACAGCCGAAGTCGATCGACGCCTGGCCGCCCTGCGCAAAGCCGCCGAAGGCAAAGACAATCTAATGCCCTTTTTGTTCGACGCCGTCAAAGCCTACGCCACCGTCGGCGAAATCTGCGACACCCTCCGCGATGTCTTCGGCACCTACGAAGAAGTCGCCATCACATGATTTCCCTGCTCCTGTATTCTTAACAATTGTTGAATCCGACGGATTCAATACTGGTCCGGGCTTCTCTGTGAGCCTTTGCGTACTCTGTGTCTCTGCGTTATCTTCTCTCTGTGTTTTAACTTCATGAGAGACCTAGACCTAACTCATCACGTAATCGGAGCCGCGATCGACATTCATCGCACGCTCGGCCCCGGCTTGCTGGAAGCGGTTTACGAAGAATGCCTCGCCAAGGAATTCACATTACGGAGTATTCCGTACGAAAGGCAAAAGCCAATACCCCTCGTTTACAAAGACCTCAAACTGGAATGCGGATACCGTTTGGATTTCCTAGTGGACAAGCGAGTAGTCGTTGAAATCAAATCAATCGACGCCATCGCTCCGATTCACGAAACCGTTATGCTCACTTATCTTCGTTTGTCGCAGTCCCCCATAGGACTTCTAATCACCTTCAATGTTCCAGTTCTCAAAGACGGCATTCGCCGCTATGTTTGGCACTACAAAGAAAATGATAACGCAGAGGCGCAGAGCCTCGCAGAGAGACCACGATGAACACAGAGGACACAGAGAAGAATGCCTGAAAAGAAAATACGAGTGCTGATTGCCAAACCCGGCTTGGATGGCCACGACCGCGGCGCCAAAATTATCGCCCGCGCCCTGCGCGACGCGGGGATGGAAGTGATCTATACGGGTCTACGCCAGACGCCCGAGATGATCGCCTCCGCCGCCGTCCAGGAAGACGTCGACGTGATCGGCCTCTCGATCTTGTCCGGCGCGCACAACACCATCTGCCCGCAGCTCATGCACTTGCTGCAAGAAAAAGGCATGAACGACGTTACGGTTCTCGTCGGCGGCATCATTCCGGAAGCGGACATCCCCGCCATGAAAGCCTCCGGCATCGCCGAAATCTTCTTGCCTGGGACCTCGACGCAAGACATCGTCGAATTCATCCACAAACGTGTAGGCAGATAAAACCGCAAGCCGGCGAGGGCCCTCACGTGAAAGCTTTTTCGAACTTTACGCGCGTGTAAAGCACGCGGAACCCCTGCCGCGCAATATTGCGCTGCGAAATACTGCCAGGCTGCGCGATGCTGACCGCGAGATCGCTCCCCGCCTGCGAGGCTCGCGCGAGCCGTCTTTGCAACAGCGCCGTTTGCACGCCGCGTTTCCGTGCTACGGGCAGCGTGCTGGCTCCAAACAATCCCGCGACACCGTCGTGCAGTGCTAGCGTTCCGCCCCCCGCGATTTTCCCGTCAACCCGCGCCAAATAACACTCTGTCTTCGGCCCAAACGCAAACAGTTTCATCACTTCGAGGAGTTCCTGCGAAACCGGGAATTTTTCCGCGAATCCCTGCGAAACCGTCAGCGTCCATAAATCGATCTGGTCTTTCCCTACCTTCTCGATCGTGATCCCCTCAGCCGGCGCTGGGCACGCCTCGTCGGGACTCACCCGCCGGGCCATAACATTCGAAAATTCCGTTACATGATATCCGCGCTGGCCGAACTGCTCGATGAAGGACGCGTCCGCCAACGGAGACGTTTCGACGCGCACAGGCTCGCCGCGCCCGCGGTAAAACTCTTCCAGCAAGTCGAACTCTTCCTTGCTCACCGGCCCGTCGAGTCCCATCCCCACAGCTTGTGTTATGGGCGAACCCTTGCCGCAATAAACGGCAAATCCGCCTGCGAGGCGCCTCACCGCGGCTTCACTTCCCGGCCGGAACCGACCGAGAGCTTCCGCGCATTCGACCGCCGCTTGCGCTTCGGCAAGTTCCACTCGTCGAGCCAATTCCAAGTTCAGCAGCAAGTCCGGCATGTTTGTTTTTATTGTTCACCCTTGTCCCGATTTTGGTACTTATCCTTTACTTGACGCATTATAACTTTAACACGTTTCCTTTCGGCGTGGCGAGCTTCGGGATTCGTCTTTCGCAAGAGGAAATCGTGTTCGCGCTGGAGCTTGCGCCAGCTTTCCAATCGCCCCGTGTCAATTATGCCTGAGGCTAGCGCCGCTTGCACGGCGCAGCCCGGTTCATTCTCGTGGCGGCAATCCCCAAATCTGCATTGCGCGGCAAGTTCGTCGATGTCCGCGAAAGTTTGCGGCAAACCATCGGCAGCATTCCATAATTGAAGTTCGCGCAACCCTGGCGTATCGATGATCATCACGCCGCTCGGAAGCATAAACAGCTGCCGCGATGTCGTCGTGTGACGCCCGCGGCTGTCGCTTTCACGCACCGCGTGCGTTGCCTGCCGTTCCTCGTGCAGCAAGCGATTCACCAAAGTGGACTTCCCCACCCCAGACGATCCGAGAAGCACAATCGTTTGCCCTTTCTTGAAGTTCGCCTCCAGAGCGTCCAGGCCTTCCCCGGTCTTTGCGCTGACCAGAAAAACCGGAACGCCCATGGCGATTCGGTCCATTTCCCCGACGCTCTGCCGAAAATCCGCGCACGCATCAGCCTTGTTCAACACAATCGCCGGACGCGCTCCGGATTCCCAACACTGCGCCAAATATCGCTCGATGCGGCGCACATGGAAATCGCCGTCCAGCCCGGCCACGATCACGGCGGTGTCAATGTTCGCGGCGATCACTTGTTCCGCGACCTGTTTGCCCGCAACTTTGCGAACAAATCGGCAGCGTCGCGGCAAAACCCATTGAATCTCCGCCTTCGTTTGCCCGGCGCGAATTTCTGCCCCGACCCAATCGCCGACAGCCGGCCAATCCCCGCCTTCCTCGGATGCTTTGCGGAGTTTCCCGGAAGCCCCTGCCCAGCATTCTTCGAAGTCCCCAGCCACACGCCACAAACCGCGTTGCTGCGAAACAACACGCGCCGGAACGCAGTTATCGGTCTCCGCCGAATTCCACAGCGCCTCAAAATACGCGTCCCAACCTAAATCCTGGATTAACACTGGAAACCCCTCCCGCCGCCCGCGAGCAGCAAAGCGTGTGCGCTCCGGAAGAGTCCAGGCAGCGCAACACGGCTGTGCGTTCGCTCGAACGAAGGCCCTAAACGGAATTCCAGATCGTTGAGCAAACGCAGTGATTCTGTTGTCAGCGAAAAATGAGGAGCGGGAAGGTCTTTCGGCGAAATCGTTTGACTAATCTGAAGGCTCGCCGGAGACACACCCGCCCGGAACAACTTCAGCTGAGGTTTTCACAGGCGCCTCCAGCGAACAATTACGTGCCTTGCAGCACTCTTGAAACGGATTGTAGCGATTGGGCTTGCTATCGTCAAGACACGCGTCGCGCAGCGCACTCGCGGAATTCTTCGGCGGACCTTATACTGTTTGTCTCGGCGCGACGGAGCTGCGGCGCGCCCGCGTCAATTCCTGGTCGAGGTCCGCGAGTGGCTGCGTCCGTTTTGAAAACTAATGTGAACTCGAAGTCGCCCAACTTCGAAAAAAACCACCGTTTATTTATCGATCTCCTCACAGAAATCAAAAACGAAGAAGAGCGAATCCGCCAGGGCGGCGGAGCGAAAGCCATCGAATCGCAACACAAAAAAAACCGGCTGACGGCACGCGAGCGCATCGCGAAGCTGATCGATCCTGGCACGCAACTTTTCGAGCTGGGCATCTACGCTGCTTATGAAATGTACAAAGAATGGGGCGGCGCGCCCTCTGCCGGAACCGTCACCGGCCTCGCGAAAGTGTGCGGCCGGACGTTCATGCTCATCGCCAACGACGCGACCGTCAAGGCCGGCGCTTTTTTCCCCATGACCGCGAAAAAAGTTATCCGCGCGCAAAATATCGCCATTGAAAATCATATTCCCACGATTTACCTGGTCGATTCCGCCGGCGTTTTCTTGCCACTGCAGGAGGATGTTTTTCCTGACACGGACGACTTCGGCCGCGTTTTTCGCAACAACGCGGTCATGAGCGCGATGGGTATTCCTCAGCTCGCCGCCATCATGGGCATGTGCGTGGCCGGCGGCGCCTATCTGCCCCTGATGTGCGACCACATTTTAATGACCGAAGGCTCCGGATTATTCCTTGCCGGTCCCGCGCTGGTGCAGGCGGCGATTGGCCAAGTCACTTCCGCGGAAGATTTGGGCGGCGCGAAAATGCATTCGCAGATTAGCGGCACGGTCGATTTTCGCGAGCCGGACGACAACGCGTGCGTCGCGCGGATTCGCGCGTTGGTCGACAAAATGGGCGCAGCGAATCCTTCTCCCTTCAGCCACGTTGCGTCCCGCGAGCCGCTGTATCCGGGCGAAGAAATCTACGGCATATTCTCAAGCGATCCCGCGAAGCAATACGACATGCGCGAAATCATTGCGCGGATCGTTGACGCCAGCGAATTTGAAGAATACCGCTCCGAATATGGCGAAACGGTTCTTTGCGGTTACGCCCGCATCGGCGGCTGGGCGGTTGGCCTCGTGGCCAATCAGAAAAAACAGGTGCAAACTCACGCTCGCGGCTCGGACCAGAAGCGCATCGAATTCGGCGGCGTGATTTACACGGAATCTGCCGAAAAGGCCGCGCGCTTCATTCTCGATTGCAACCAGAACCGCATCCCGCTGATTTTTCTGCATGACGTCAACGGCTTCATGGTCGGCAAAGACGCCGAGTGGAGCGGCATCATCCGCGCCGGCGCAAAAATGGTGAATGCGGTCGCCAACAGCGTCGTCCCAAAAATCACTGTGATCTGCGGCGGCAGCTTCGGCGCCGGCAACTACGCCATGTGCGGCAAAGCCTACGATCCGCGCTTCATGTTCGCCTGGCCCACCGCAAAATTCGCGGTGATGAGCGGCGACGCCGCGGCCAACACGCTCGCCGAAATAAAACTCAAGCAACTCGAACGCGAAGGCAAACAAGTCGACGAAAAAGCCCGCAAAGAAATGCTCGAATCCGTCAAAGCCACCTACGACCACCAAACCGATCCTCGCTACGCGGCCGCCCGCCTCTGGGTCGACGCCATCATCGACCCCGCCCACACCCGCGACGCCTTGATCAGTGCCCTAGAAGCCGCCGCGCTGAATCCCGAAATCCGCGAATTCAAGACCGGTGTTTTGCAAACATGATCAGTGTACGGTCTAAATGGCTGATTGGAGGATTTGCAATCGCGCCAATCTCGTTTGCCGTCCTAATGTTTTTTTCTTTCCGAATGCTTCATCAGGTTCAGGCGGAACAGGTTAAGTCCAGCACGTTGCCGCCGCCTGAAGTTCTTGCGCATAGCGCACCCCTACAGCTAGTCCCCTTACTATTTTTCGGGATGGTTGCTGGCTGCGTTTTTGCCCTGCTGGCACTTGTTTCCCTCATCTTTGATTACCGAAAAAGAAGGCTGGAACTCGATGGCCGCGCTCATCGGGAGAGTATGCTGTAAGAAGGTTGATCGCTTCCACTCGGAGACTCATGGGGAACGTAAAGTTAATCGAATGCCCACGCGATGCGTGGCAGGGAGTGCCCGAACTTATCCCCACCGAGTACAAGGCAGAGTATTTGAAGCAACTTGTGCTCGCTGGCTTCAAACACATTGATGCCGTAAGTTTTGTGTCGCCAAAACATGTCAAGCAGATGGCCGATAGCGAAGATGTAATGGCGAAGCTAAACGCTTCCCTTCCCGGTGACGTTGAGCGCCCGGAAATTATCGGCATCGTCGTAAACGAAAAAGGCCTCGAGCGGGCGCTCGCGACTCCCGGAGTCACAACAATCGGCTACCCCTACTCCATCTCGGCATATTTTCGCCGCGCGAATGCAAAC
>JBARBE010000068.1:0-5777 GCA_049792735.1 Candidatus Acidiferrum sp. | reverse complement strand
ACGACTACGACGACGCCACCGACACCATCGTCAACACCGGCTTCCTGATCGCCGGCAACAACAAAGATTTCCCCAGCAAAGGCGTTAGCGATTCCACTCTAACCGGCAGGCAGTGGGGCCTCGCCCCCCGCCTTGGCGTCGCCTGGAGCCCCAAAAAATTCAACAACAAAATCGTCGTTCGCGCCGGCTGGGGCATGTACTACGATCGCGGCGAACTCTTCACTTATCTTTCTCCCGGTTTCGCGGCTGGCGTGATAGCCGGTGGGCCGTTCGGTGTGAATCAGGCTCCCCCATTCGTCAATTCCCAAACTTGCAGCGCCATCGGAAATTACTACGAGGGCTTCATCCCTACCTGCGATCCCACCCAACCCAACGGTGGCTCGTTCTCCAATCCGTGGGGCGCCACGCTGCAAGCCCCTCCCTCCGGCAATCCGGCCACTATCGTCCTCCCCAATGCCGCTGCCATCGAAAGCGGCGCCCAGCTTTTCTCCTTCGCAGATTACAATCGCGCCAACAAACTTCCCTACACTCTCAACCAAACGCTCGACATCCAGTGGCAGCCTCGCCGCGACCTCGCCATCACCATCGGCTACGTCGGCAACCTCGGCCGCCATGAAATCGTCCCCGTTCCCTTCAACCAAGCCGGCATCGCCACGCCGAGCCATCCAATCCACGGGCAGAATTACACCTACGGCTACACCGTTCTCGCGCCTCCCGGCTGCAATCCCGCGTTAAATCCGGCCGCCTGCGGCTACACCTCCACCTGCAATGCAGGCGACGACTCCGGCTGCTCGCCAATGGGTCTCCCGGATGGCACCTCCATGATGGCCAACTACGAAGGCGGCAATATCGACCTTCGCGTCCCCTACATTGGCTATTCTTCGGAGTCCGAGTCCTACACCGCCGCGGGCATCTCCGCCTACAACGCTCTCCAGGCTCACGTCGAAAAACGCATAAGTCACGGCCTCCAGGTCGGCTTTTCCTACACCTTCTCTCACGCCACCGACGAACAAAGCGCCATGGGCCTCTTCTACAACGGCAACAACGCCACCGATCTCCGCAGCGGCTACGGCCTCTCCGACTTCGACCGCAAGCACGTCATCAACTTCACCTATCTCTACGAACTCCCCAAGTTCTTCGAAGTTACCTCGTTCCGCGGCCGTCTTGCCGATGGCTGGGCCGTCTCCGGCCTCGCCATCATCCAAAGCGGCCAGCCTTACAGCATCATCGACTACTCCGGCGCCGTAGGCAGCGTCTACTACGGCACCAGCGACGGCATCACCAACCCCATCGTTCCCCTCGCTCCCGGTTGCACACCCTCCAACGCTCTCACCGGCGCCAGTGGCACCGATCCCGGGTCTCCCGCCCTCAACGCCAACTGTTTCACTCTCCCTCTTCTCAATCCCGGCGACCTCGGCGGCGCCATCCCTCCCGGCGACACCTTCGAGACCACCTACACCACGGGCCAGCGCAACATCTTCCGTCAACCCTGGCAGCGCCGCACCGATCTCTCGATCATCAAAGACACCCAAATCACCGAGCGCGTTGGCATGAAGTTCTCCTTCGACGTCTTCAACCTCACCAACACTCCCAGCTTCGATATCCCTGTCGACAACGTCGACCAGAATCTCGACTTCAACGATTTCCCGACCTACGGCCAGCCTCTCTATTCTTCGCCGACCCTGAGCGGCCTCGGCATCGTCAACAAAACCATTGGCAGCCCCCGCCAAATCCAAATGTCTCTCAAACTCACTTTCTAGTGACACACCAGGGCCCACAAACATGTGCTTAGCAGGTCTCTTTCTTGGCCTGGCGCTTCCGGCTTTTCCACACATTTCCACAGCCTCGCCAGAATTGCCTCAATCCCGCCAACCTTCTCAAATCCCTGGACTTCCACCTGTCTCAATCAGTTCCGCCCTTCCCCGTTCGAATCATCTACAGAGTGAATTAATAAAGTAGTTGACATCTTGCCCGTTTTCTGCTACCATTACACATGATTCGCTCGCGCCATCCCTTACTGTACGCTGCCTATCTCCGGCTTCCTCGATCCCTCTCGCTCTTCTGCCCACACAGGAATTGCCGCAAGCCTTTTTCTCTCATACGCATACGGAGAATTTCCTGTATACCCGGGGGGTACCCCCTTCCGCGACGCTCCGCCCACTGCCTTCCCACTTTATCCACAGTTTCGCTTTTCGTCGCTCGTCACTCACCGCTCGCCACTATCTTCCCCAGAATCAACACTTACAAAACTGCATCAAAACAAACGACTTTATGTACCTTTAGAATGAATGTTTATACAAAACCTAGGGGGGATGTCCCGTTATTGTTAACTAGAAAGTGGGACAGCCAATCATGGCTGTCTCCGTGCACATCCGCCGATTACGCCCAGCATGCCATCCCACGCTGGTTTGCCCCAAAGGCGCCTGATAGCATCTTTCCGAACGACGCAAAGCGTCAAAGCCCGAGGCATCCATGAAGCTTGATCGCGAACTCTTGCAAAATCTCCCCAAAGTTCTGCTCCACGAACACCTCGACGGCGTCCTCCGCCCCGAGACCGTCATCGAACTAGCTAAAGCAGAAGGCTATAGTGGACTTCCCACCGAAAATCCCGAGGATCTATCCCGTTGGTTCCACCAGGGAGCGAACCAAGGTAGCCTCGCCAAGTATCTCGAAGGCTTTGTCCACACCATAGCCGTGATGCAAACCGAAGAAGCCCTCGAACGCGTCGCCTATGAACAGGCCGAAGACCTGAGCAATGACGGCGTCGTCTACTTCGAGACGCGCTTCGCCCCGATTTTTCACACGCGAAAGGGACTAAGCCACCAGCAAGTGGTCTCCGCGGTGCTAAAAGGCCTCGAACGCGGCCGCAAGGATTTCGGCGTTTCGAGCGGCCTGATCATCTGCGCCATGCGCAATATGGACGTCTCGCTCGAAATGGCCGAGCTCGCCGTCGACTTCCGCGAGCGCGGTGTCGTCGGCTTCGATCTGGCAGGCGAAGAAGGCGGCTACCCTCCCAAAAAACACGTCGAAGCCTTCCACTACATTCAGCGCCAGAATTTCAACATCACCATCCACGCCGGCGAAGGCTTCGGCAAAGAATCCATCTGGCAAGCCATCCAATACTGCGGCGCTCACCGCATCGGCCACGGCACGCGACTGATCGAAGACATCGCTGTCGCCGAAGACGGCAAAGTCGTAAAACTCGGCGACCTCGCGCAATACGTTCTCGACAAAAGAATCCCGCTCGAAATCTGCCTCATCAGCAACGTCCAAACAGGCGCCGCCCGCAGCCTCGCCGAACATCCCTTCAAGATTTTCTACCAGGAAAAATTTCGCGTAACGCTGAACACCGACAACCGCCTGATGAGCAACACAAGCATGACCAAAGAATTCCAAGCCGCCGCAGATACGTTCGGTTTGGGTCTGGATGATTTCGAAAAAATCACCATCAACGCGATGAAAAGCGCTTTTCTGCCTTATGACCAGCGCCTGAAATTCATCTACAACGCCATCAAGCCCGGCTACGCCCGCCACCGCAGTTTTCTGGAGGGAAAGTGAGTCGCGCCCCGCGAATCACGGCCCAAGCTGGTGTAGGGGCACGGCACGCCGTGCCCGTCTTGCAAATCAGTAGGCTAAGTGCGCGGCTCACCATTCCTCAAGCAGCAAGACTTGCCATCGTTTCCGCCAGCACTAAAACTCCGCGCTCAATGTCCTCCGGCGAAGCATATTCATCCGGCCGATGGCTATACCCATTCCGGCAAGGAATAAACAGCATCCCCACGGGAGCGATGCGCGACATAAAAAGCGAATCATGATAAGCGCGGCTAACCATCGGCATCGAAGCAAACTGATACTTGGCGCAAGCCAGCGAAAGCGCCTCGATAATTTCAGGAGCGCACTGCGCGGGAGCATCCGCATTCACCAGCTCTTCGCGAATGTTAACTCCGCGCTTCTCTGCGATCGTTTGCCGCGCCGCTTCAATCGCACGCATCGCGGCATCCCGCCGATCCAGGCTCGTATCGCGAATATCCAATGTTAAATCCACGCGGCTCGGAATCGAATTCACGGATCCAGGAAACACGCTGCAAATCCCCACGGTCGCAACGGTGTCAATCGCGCCGCTCGATTTCGCCGCGCCTTCAATCGCCAAAATCAATTCCGCAGAGGCGCACAGCGCATCTCGCCGATCAGCCATCAGCATTCCGCCGGCGTGTCCGCCCGCCCCTTCCAAAGAGAATTTGTAGCTCGCGGGCGCCGCGATGCTGGTCACAATTCCCAGCGGAATTTTCTTCTGCTCCAGCAGCGGTCCCTGCTCGATATGCAGCTCGACAAACGCCTTATAGTAATCCCTATCCAACTCTACGTCTTCGAGCGGCTCAGTGAACCCAGCCTTGCCTCGGACTTCTTCCAGCGACGCGCCATCTTTGTCCACAAGCTTTCGGGCCAACTCCGGAGACATTGTGCCCGAAAGCAGCCGGCTGCCAAGACACCCAATTCCAAACCGTGTCGGCTCCTCGGAGGTGAACAGCAATAACTCGATCGAATGTTTCGGCTGAAAGCCGCTGCGCTGCAACGCCCGAATCGCTTCGAGCCCGCCAAGCACGCCCACAACGCCGTCATATTTTCCGGCGTTCGGAATCGCGTCGATGTGCGAACCCGTGCCGACAACAGGCGCATCCGGCTCCGTGCCACTCCATCGCGCAAACATATTTCCAACCGCATCTCTGTCCACATCCAACCCAGCTTCCCAGCAACGCTGGATAAACCATTCCCGTGCTCGCACATCCGTCTCCGAAAAAACGACGCGCGTCACGGCCGGTGGCTCCGCATCGGAAATCTTCGCCAACTCCTCGATTTCCGCTTGCAAGCGTTCGCTATCGATTTCGATGCTCATCGCGTGTTACCCGATTCTGTCGCTGGAAACAGCGGGTGACGATTCGAGTCTTTGTAAATGAGATATTTCGCGGCGACCTTGCCAATCGCGCCAAACCATTGCGGGCACCACGGCGCCATGTAAATAAAATCGCCAGCGATGACGGGATACCACGAATCGCCAAGGCGATAAATTCCGCCGCCTTCGAGCATGAGCAGACCGTGCTCCATGATGTGCATTTCGACCATGCTGAGCGCGGCTCCCGGCTGGTAGACCATGGTGTTCACCGCGAAATCGAATTGCATGGTCTCGGGAAGGAGGCATTTTACTTCGAGACTCGCGTCGTCGTTGAGCGGTTTCGCGATGACAGAATCTTCGCTAGAAATGATCGCGCGCGGCGGTTCAACGGAAGCGAGCTCGGAAGACGCGAAAGTGCCAGGCGAATCAGGCCGACCGAGGGGCTGATAAAATTTCTCAATGACGGCGGCGCGGCTCGCGCTTGTTGCCACTATCCGATGAGGAGTGCCTTCGGGAAAATAGGCGTAACCGCGCGGGCCCAGTTCACTTTTTTGACCATCAACTTCCGCGGTGAGCTGGCCCTCGAGAACGTAGAGAAAGCGTTGCGCCGGAGTTTCGCCGAGTTCGCCGGCGGACTCGAATTCGGCGGTATATTGCGTGAATTTCGCGCCGCAGGCTGGGCCAGCATGGACAATGGCCGCGCAGGATTTCGTGCCGGGCAGCGTGGTTCGGACGAACGTGTCCGGCGTAATGAGCAGGTGATTGCTTTTTTGGGCGCTTCGCGTTTGACCGAGATTATGCACGGCACATCCTTTTTAGGAATTCGGAGGATTTGGCAAGCTGATCGAGCAAATGCATGCCGCATTCGAGCGCTTTTGCGACGTCG
>JBARBE010000067.1:0-4777 GCA_049792735.1 Candidatus Acidiferrum sp. | reverse complement strand
GCAATTGCCACATTTCCGCAGGCTCGCAGATTGGCGGCGTGCTCGAACCGGTGGGCGCGATGCCGGTGATTATTGAAGATGACGTGCTGGTCGGAGGGAATTGCGGCGTTTATGAAGGAACCGTCGTGAAGCACCACGCCGTTCTCGGCACGGGCACGATCTTGAATCGATCAATTCCAGTTTATGATTTGGTGCGCGATGCCGTGTACACGGCGAGCGAAAATTCTGCCGGCGAATCCTTGCCGCTCGTCATCCCGGCCGAAGCCATCGTGGTGCCCGGCTCGCGCGCCGTGTCGCACCCCGTCGGCGCAAAACACGGTCTCAGCCTGCAATGCGCGGTGATCGTCAAATATCGCGACGCTAAAACCGACTCCCGCATCCAGCTCGAAGATCTTTTGCGCTAAATTCAAATGTCCCGAATGCTCAGAGGCAGGAGGTGGACATGACGGCATCGGACGTGAAATTTCAGCTTTCGGGCTCCCTGGCAGAAAAGGTAAATACATTTGGCGAGACAAGTTACGGGGCTACCAGGGTGACTCTTGTTTTGAAAGACGGAAGACGAATACCCGGTGTCTCGGTCGCGGGGGGGCGCGAGGTAATCAAGGCTCGGGGTGCTGACGACGAATCAGTTCTGGCGAAGCTAACAGCGTCAGACATTGAGGATGTGTTGCCAGAACCGTAACGCGCAGAAGGAAGACTCCGCCGCGGTTCCGCGATTCGCAAAGAGCCTAACGAGTCAAAACTTGTTCAAAAAATTCAAGTGCGCGGGGATCGTTCGATTGGCCGAGCCAGAACATGGCTTGCTTGCGCACCTCCGGGTTGCGGTTAGTTTTTGCTACTTCGATGAGTTTCGGAACGCCTTCGTCTTTCGGCATCTGGCTTAGCGCGAAGACCGCTTTTTTCTTCACTTCGGTGTCGGGATCGTTTTCGATCGCGCCGGTGATCGCGCCTATAGCTTTTTGTCCGGCTTTTTGCGCAAGCCAGAAGAGCGCTTGTCCGCGCACGTGCGCGCTTTCATCGTCGTGCGCCATGCGAATCATTTCGCTCAGCGCTTCCGGCTCGTGGCTCACGGAAAGCGCGAAGGCCACTTGCGAGCGCACCTCGGGGATTGGATCGCTCTTCGCCATTCTTTGCAGGAGCAGCTCGCCCGCTTTTCCGCGGGACGCGCCCAGCCAAAAGGACGCATGTTTGCGCAACTGCTCCGGCTGATCCGCCGCTACGAATGATTCGAACGCGCGGTCGGCGGCCGCATCAGCGTGCAGCGCGATTGCAGTCAGCGCACCTTGGCCAACTTCATGCTCGCCATGTCCTTCGAAAGTTGCTTGATGCACGAATTCCGTGAGCACCGCCACGCTCTCGGCCGGCTTCACGCCGGTCAGCCATACAAACGGCAGCCCGCCCGCGTCCAGCGTGCAATCTTCCGACGCTTCGCGAATCTTCGTCACCTGCTTGCCTTCCAAACGGAAGAGGACCACGAGTTGGCGCGAACCTTCCAGCTCCACGGTTCCATTCTTTGCCGCGTTTCCGGAACCTGTGCTCGTTATGCCATTTTCTTTTTCGAGCCGGCACGTTCCGCAGCCGCCGTATCCATCATTGAAATTGCCGCAGCATACTGTGCGGTCGCCCGCGATTTGCGGAACGCTGTAGCCGACCCATTCCGGCTTGTCGGCCTGCCCTTCGATGCCGTGCAGAGTTGCGGCAAGCGCCCCACTCACGGCACGCGTCTCCATCTTCGCGTTTACGACGTTAGGCGGTTGCGCCGATTGTCCCGCCTTCGCTCGCCACGCCGCAAAAAGTGTCATCGCCAACATCGCCAGCACTGCCGAACTCCTCCGCCGCGTTTTCATATCTCCCTCACAATTGCTTTTGCTTCCCCAAGTCACAGTTACTTTTTCCATCACTTCTGCAAAATCTCCATCAAATAATCGTTGCCTTCTTTCGAATTCATCAGCGCAAGCTTGGAGACGGCCACTTTCTTCAGCTCCGGATCTTTTTCGCCCCGCGCAATCGTCACCAGTCCATGAGCGTTCCCTTGAATGAACAGCGCGTTGATCACGGCTTCCTTGTTCTCGCGGTCGGTCTCCTTGGCGTAAATCGCCAGCAGAGCCTGGCGTGCATCTTCCGAACCGATGAGCCCGAGATTGCGGATCGCCGCGCGGCGCACTTCCGGATCCTTTTCTTGCTGCGCCGCTTCCGCCAAAAACTTCGCGTCGCCCGACAGGAAAAACGCCTGCAGGATGTCCTTCTTCACTTCCGTCGAAGTCTCCATCTGATAGAGCTGCCGCAATTCGTCCGGCGCATGAACCAGGCCGAGTTGCCGAATGGCATCGGCGCGCAAGGCCGCATCTTTTTCGCCTTTTGCGGCGGCGAAGAGGTGCTCTTTGTCGCCCCCGATCATGTAGCTGCGAAGAATCGCGCGCTTCACGGACTCATCGGTCGTCGACGCATAAATTTGCGCCAGCGTCTGTCGCGCCTCTTGGCCGCCAAACAATCCGAGATATTCCACGGCTTTCCGCTGCAAGTCTGGATTGCTCTCGCCTCTCGCAATCCGCGCGAGAATTTCACGTGACTGCGGCGAACCGTTCTGCGCCAGAACGAAAAGCGCTTTCGATTTCTCTTTCGGGGTACCGGTGCCGTTCAGAACTTTTTCGAGCAGCGGCATGGCGCGTTGGGGATCGCTGTTCATCAGCCCTTGAATCGCCAGCATCTTCAATTCTTCGTCCGGTTGCGACTCCGGATGGGCAGGCTGACCGGTCGATTGTTTCACTTCGATTTCCAGCGCCTTCGCATCCTTCAACCACTTGCTTTGCGCATATTTCTTCTCCAAATCGGCGATGGTTGTTAGCGCGGCAGCCCGCTTGCCCAACTTGTTTTCCGCGTAAGCCTTCCAGTACATCGCCGCGTCCGTCTGCGGGCCATTCATCCCCGCCAGTTCGCTGAATTTTGCGTCGGCTTGGTCATAGCGGTCTTCGTCCAATGCTTCGCGCCCTTCGCTATAGAGCTCGTCGAGCCGCTCGAGACGCTCCTGCTCCCGGTCTTTCTTTTCTTGTTCCCGGTCTTGCGCCTCTTGCTGGCGATCTCGTTTTTCTTGCTCCTTGTCCTGCGCTTCCTGATCGCGATCCTGGCTGTCCTGGTCCTGCCAAGCCGCCTCGGCAATTCGCGCGGGGACCGGAGCCGCCGCGGCCTTCGCCAATCCCGGCCCAATCAGCAACGCCGCCGCGATGATCCACACTGTCGTTCCTCTGCTTGTTCGTTCTCCGATGCTCATGCCTTGTTCCTCTCTCTTGAGTCCGCTCCCGGTGCCGCTGCGGGCGCGGGAATGTCCGTCTTCTGCTTTTTTTGTAAATCCTGCCCGACCACTCGAACTTTGAACAAAATCCCGTGCGCCTCGATGCGCTTTTGCAATGTTTCCAGCTTTGCCGGAGTCAGCTCGTCCGGGCTGTGCGCCACGTCCAGCAGAACGCGTTCGAGATCGTCCAGCACACTGGCCAGTGCCGCATCGCCATCGTGCAGGGCCGTCTCGCGGTAGAGCCGGTTGGCGTCCAGCAAATCTTCCGCGCGCTTTTGTTCCGCCGAAATATTGATTTCCTTTTGCCCGCGCTCCGCAGGCGCGGCGTTTGCCAGTTCCATCAAAACCATTTCCGATTTTCCCAAGTGTTCGCCGACTGCCAAAACGAGCACGCGTTGTCGCACTTGCGCCACGCTCGCTGCGGGCACTCCAGCTCCGGGCTCGGTCTTCTTTGTCCAACGGCCGGCGATAAACGCCGCAATCACCACGGCCGCCATCACGCCGACCGCCGCCCAGCGTCGCGGCTCGAGCCACGCTCGCCATCCGCGCCCCGCTTTTTCCGGCAATCGCGGCGCAATCTGCTGCCAAACGGCACGCCCATATTCCGGGCCGCGCTCAGGAACTGGAAAATGGTCCAGCGCGCTGAGCACAGCTTCAATGCGTTCGAGTTCCGCGCGGCACGCAGTACAGCTCGTCAAATGCTCGGCGATAGCTTCGCGTCGCGTAGGCTCTCCTTCTCGATAAGCAAACAATTCTTCTTCTGTCAGGTGTTTCATAGTTCCGTTTCCTTGGGCTGTGGCGCAGCTCCTGCAGCCTTTGCTTGCAACGCGCCTCGCGCCCCCACGTACGGCTCCAATGCCCGGCGCAATTTCTGCACCGACCGAAAAACCGTATTCTTCGCCGCGCTCGTCGTGGATTTCAGCACGGTCGCGATTTCTTCGATCGCGCAGCCTTCCCAATGCCGCATCACGAACGCCGTCCGTTCCGAAGAACTCAGTCCTTTCAGAGCTTCTTCCATTTTTCCCCTGAGCTCCCTATTCACCGCCAGCCGGTCTGGAGTCGGCCTTTCATCCGGCGTTAAATCCAATGGATCCTGCTCCTGCTCTTCCGCGAGACTGCTCGGCGTTTGCCGCCGCGAGTCTTCGTTCCGTTTTTGCCGCATCCGGTCAATCGCGTAATTCGCCGCGATGCGGTAAGCCCACGTCCCAAAATTCGCGCGCGATCCAAACTGCCCCAAATTCCGGTAAGCCCGCAAGAAGGCTTCCTGCACCACTTCCTCCGCGTCGTGCTCGTTCCCCGTCATGCGGTATGCCAGCCGAAAAAGTTGCTGGCTGTGCCTTTCAACCAGCACGCGGAAAGCGTCGCGTTCGCCCGCAAGCGTGCGCTCGACAGCGATGGCATCGCTCTCTCGGGCCGCGTTCTGGGCTGCTTCGCGGTCTTGCATGCTGCCGGCGCTTTCGCTCATCCGAATCATTAGACAGGAAAAGG
>JBARBE010000066.1:0-2526 GCA_049792735.1 Candidatus Acidiferrum sp. | reverse complement strand
TCGATTCACCACCCACCGCTCCACTCCCCTTCTCCGCGTACACGCAGGAAACGCCGCAAACCCTTTCCCTTCATGCCGTTACTTCATGACCAGCGGACACCCCGGGGGTGGGTACAGGGGTCTTCAGTCTTTCTCCGCGCCCTCTGCGCACGGCGCCTGCCCCGACCCAGTCGCGGCGTTAAAATCCACTCGACACGCACGACGACCAGCTATCCCCTTTGGAATGCGCACTCCCGCAAAATACGCCCGTAACCTCTTTGGATTCCGCAGTTTCAAAACAAAGGACTTAAAACTCTTTAGAATGAGCATTTACGAAAAAACCGGGGAGGGGGAGGCTCCCCCCTCGTCAAAAGGTTCCTCCTCACTCTGTTCTTACTATCGGCTGCGAACTGTCAGCTGTCGGCTCCCTTGATCCCTGCCTTTGCCCGGCATCCGACCTCCAACCTTCGACGGTCAACCTCTTTCTTTCTCCTGCTGTCAGCTGTGAGCTGTCAGCTGTCGGCTCTCCCTTTCCGTTATATCCTGTCACCGTGCTCGAACTCGACTGCGGCCAGGACTTCGACCCCTCTCGCGACGAAGACTTCTTCGCCGCCGTGCCTCCCCGCCCCGCCGTCTGCCTCATCGAGCCTCGCGCCGAACATGCCGAGCCCCTACTCATCCGCACGCAAGACCTGCGCCGTCGCCTCCAGCGTCTCCTCGGCCCTCCCGATCCCGCCAGCAAGCGCCTCAATCTTCGCGAACTCGCCCGCGCCATCCGCTACCGCCTCACCGGCTCCAAATTCGAGCTATCTCTCACCTACTATCACCAAGCCAAGCAAATCTTTCCGAAGCGCTATCGCAAACTCATGCGCCTCCGCCCTCCCGCCGTCCTAAAAATCAGCCTTCGCAACGCCTACCCACGCTGCTACGTCACGCGCCGCATCGCCGTCGACGAATCCGGCGCGCCCGCCGCCGGCGCTTACTACGGTCCCTTCCCTTCGCGAAAATCCGCGCTCGCTTTCTCCGAGCAGGCCCTCGACCTCTTCAAAGTGCGCCGCTGCCAGATCAAAATCCGCCGCGATCCCGCGTTCCCCGGCTGCATCTATTCCGAAATGAAAATGTGTCTCGCCCCCTGCTTCGCCGGCTGCACCAAAGAGGAATACGACGCCGAAGTCCTGCGCCTCGTGCAGTTTCTCGACACCAGCGGCAACTCGCTTCGCGCCACGATCGAAACCGACCGCGAACGCGCCAGCGCCGACCTCGATTTCGAGCGCGCCGCGCAACTTCACAAGCGCATCGAAAAACTCGACGACGCCCTCCGCCTCCGTCCCGAACTCGCCCGCCGCATCCAGAATCTCAACGCCGTGATACTCCAGCGCGCACCCGAAGACCAGACCATCGGCGTCTTCGCCATCCGCGCCGGCCGCCTCGCCGAACCTTTCTTCCTCCGCTTCGCCGAAATCGCCAGCCAGCCCCGTTCCGCCGAACACATTTTCAAAGATTATCTGGAAGGCCAAGCCACCATCGCACCGCAAAACGCCGAGAAGCCCGCCGCCGCATCCGCAACCACCGCGCGCGAAGAACTAAGCGAGCATCTCGCCCTCCTCTCCCGCTGGTTCTACAGCAATCCTCGCGAAGGCGAAATTTTCTTTCGCGAAAAAGACTGGCCCTACCGTAAAATTCTTCGAGCCTGTTCGCGCCTCCTGAATCCGAAATCCACAGAACCGCCGACAAGCGAACCCGCCGCGAGCGGCAATCCATCGCCGTAAGGACATTGACGTTGTAGGGGCACGACATGTCGTGCCCTCTTGGGGTGATCGCAAACGATAAGGACAAAATGACCAAATCCGCCACACTCGAAGGTACAAAGCGCTACGCCAATCGCTTCGCCGGACGCGCCGCCAACGGCCATTTTCGCGAAGCACATGGCCTGGTGATTTCCTCGCTGGGAATCGGTACATATCTCGGCCAGCCTGATCCGAAGATAGACGCAAGTTACACTGCATCTCTCGTCGCCGCCGCCGAATCCGGCATCAATTTCATCGACACCGCCATCAACTACCGCTTCCAGCGCAGCGAACGCAGCATCGCCACCGCGATTAAGCAGCTCGCCACAAAAGGATTTTCTCGCGATGAGCTCGTGGTCTGTACCAAAGGCGGCTATCTGACTCCAGACGGCTCCATGCCCGAGGATCCCAACGAATATTTTTTCCACGAGTATATTCAGCCCGGCGTCCTCACCGCGAAAGATATCGTCGCGGGCTGCCATTGCATCACGCCGCGCTTTTTGGAAAATCAGCTGGACCGCAGCCTGCGCAATCTCGAGCTGGATTGCGTTGACGTCTACTATCTCCACAATCCGGAGACGCAGCTCAGCGAAGTTTCCCGCCCCGATTTTCTGGAGCGTGTGCGCGATGCATTCATCTTTCTGGAATCCGCCGCCGCCGCGGGCAAAATTCAGTTCTACGGCATGGCCACCTGGAACGGCTTCCGCCAGGAAGCCAAAGCGCACGACGCCATGCAGCTTGCGGAATTCGCGCAAATCGC
>JBARBE010000065.1:0-18906 GCA_049792735.1 Candidatus Acidiferrum sp. | reverse complement strand
ACCCGACAACGGTAAGTTCTTTAACAACGATTGGCCACGTTTCGACCGGAGCCGCGCCGTGAAACGTCGATTTCAGCACAAGCGTGCCGCGCGCCTCCGTCATGTGTTGAGCAAGCGCGAATCCGCTCGGCGAGCCCGTCGCTTCGACGAGTAGCGCAAAATTCTCCCTCACGCGCCTCAAGTCGGTGCCGCCTCCGCTTACTTTTTTCGTTTCGATTCCTGCCCGTCGCGCGAGCGCGAGTTTCTTTTCATGCTTCCCGTACATGACGACGCGACCAACCTCAGTCCGCAAGACCAACGCAATAAGTTGTGCAAGTTTTCCATCGCCAAGCACAGCCGCCTCGCGGAACTGTCTTGCGTCAACTTGTTCGAGAATCTCGCAGGCCGCAGCCAGCGGCTCGACGAACACCGCCTTCTCGTCGCTAACGGAATCCGGAACGATGTGCAGATTTTCGAGTGGAAGAGCCAAATACTCCGCGAAGGCGCCGTCGTGCGCCACGATGCCAAGCACGGTCCGGCGCGCGCAATGTGTTTTCAATCCACGTCTGCAGAAAGTGCAAGCGGGCCGGTAGCCGTAAGCCGCACAAGAAACATTGATTTCGCCAACAACGCGCCGCCCCAGCCATTTCTTGCGCCGCAAGGGGGAAACGCCGTGAACTTTTATAACCTCGCCGACGAATTCATGCCCCGGCGTGCCACGGAACGCGTGATACCCACGCAGTATCTCAACATCCGTATTGCAAATCCCCGCCATCCGGACACGAATCAGCGCCCAGCCGGGACGCAGCTTTGGCAAGCGCTTCGAGGCAGGTCTGAGTTTTCCGTTAGAAGCTGAAAAGGTCAGCACGATCCAATTCTAATCTTTTTTGATTGGATGCTTCAGCTTTCCAGATGCAGCGGGAAGCGCGCGACCGCGAGCCGACCCAAGCTTTTCGATAAGTTCGAATTTCGCCTCGATCCGTAAGAGACGCCGGTCGAGCTCGTTATATGATTCCGCCAATTTCTTTACTTGGTCGGTTAACCCATTCATTCGATCTTCGATTAGCACCATCTTGCGAATAGCGGCGACCGCTTCTCCAGCCCAGCTCACTTGCCATTCCTCCTGGACTTGAGCGCGCGATCCACGTAAGCAATGGTTTCGTCCAGCCGTTTAATCATCCGGTCCGCAGCAAGATTGGCAGCGCGAGCGAGGGCACGCAACTCCTCTTCCGACTCGACGGGGACAGAAAGATAAAGGTCTACCGCGTCACGAACTTCTTGGGAAAAGGATTTTCCGCGCAGGCGCGCGCGCCGGGTGAGGCGCCGCTTTTGTTTTTCGTCGAAGTGGATCAAAGCGGTGGCCATACAGGTGCTCCTATATAACACCTATATCATACCACCTGATTTGTGTACGCGAACCCTCGCGGCGATATTCCGCGCCGACCCGACTCAGTGCGTGTAGCTCGCGTTGATAAAGTCATCGACGTCCTTGTGCAGCTTGTGATGCGCTTTTTCGTCGATGTACACCATGTGTCCCGATTCGTAGTAAGCAAAACTGATGTTCTTGCGAACCGGCGGTTCGAGGTTCATGTGCGCGACCGTGTTTTCAATCCCGTTAAACGGCGTGGCAACGTCGTAATAGCCGCAGAGCACCAGCACCTTCAAATAGGTCTGTTGGGTCATCGCCGCACGCATTACTTCGGCGACTTCGGTGTTGCCGGTCTGGTCCCACGGGCGAACATTGGCGGTGACCGTGTAATACGCGTCGCTGTCCCACTTCAGTTCGCGCCGCACGTAATCGTGGAAGGTGGCGACGAACGCACCTTCGTAGGAAGCCTCGCTCGGGTCGTATTCGTTGCGCTCGCCCGCGGCATCCACGTCCATCCCCTCGAACCGTGAATCGAGCCTGCCAATCGTGCGGCGCTTGCTGCGTTCCAGTTCCTTGAACCAGCGGAACGGGCTGACGCGCAGGTTCGCTTCTTCGATGTAATTCACGGAAAGTCCGGTGAAGTGCGCGAGGTCCTCGGCAACCTTTTGATGCTCCTCTGGCGAGAGTTGATCGCCTTTCTCCAAGGCCTGCGCATATTCTCCGTGCGCGAACTCACGCGCCTTCTCCGCCACCTGCTCGACCGTCAGTCCTTGCAAATCCGGAGGCAGCAGGTGGTGGTACCAAGCCGTCGTCGTGTACGTGGGCAGAAAGAAAATCGTCCGATCGTCCGCGCCCCAACTCGAGAACGCCACGCTCGAAAGCAGAACAATCCCGCTCATGTAAATCTGATGACGCTCTTGCAGCACTCCGGAAAGCTCGGCGGAGCGCGTTGTGCCATAGCTTTCGCCAATCAGGAATTTCGGCGAAGCCCAGCGATCATTGCGCGTGATGTATTGGTAGATGAAATCGGCGAACCAGTTGGCATCCTCGATGATTCCGTGGAATTGCGCCGTGGCTTCCCCCGGGGCGGGACGGCTATATCCGGTGGAAATCGCGTCGATGAAAACAAGGTCGGTAGCATCGAGAAAAGAATCTTCATTGTCCGTGACGGTGTACGGCGCAGGCATTCCATGGCCATCGGCGGTCAGCACCACGCGTTCCGGCCCCATGCCCATGTGCGTAAACAGCGAGGCCGAGCCCGGCCCACCGTTGTATACAAAACTGACAGGGCGCTTGGCGGGATCGGCGACTCCGTCCTTCGTGTAGGCCACATAAAACATCGTCGCCTTCACGGTCCCATCATCGGCCTTGATGTTGTACGTCGCAGCTGTCGCGGTGTAATTGATCACTTGCCCGCCGATGCGCGCGGAGTGATGTGTCACGACGGATTTCTCTTCCGGCGCAGGAGGATGCTGCGCTTGCTTATCGTGCGCGCCCTCGTTCTGAGCCGCCGCCTGTTCTGCGGGCTGACGAGCGCGCCCTCGCATCTGCGGCGGCTGTTGCCCGGGAGGAATCGTTTGTTGCTGTGCCGCAGCCGTGCCCAAGCCAAATAGCATGGCAATTCCCGCGAGAACGCACCTGTTTCTCCACATTTTGCTTCTCTCCTTTTTCATGCATGACATTATTCGGGCAACCAGGGGTGCTGAAAAATTCCGGGTGAATCCGTCCACTCGCCCGAAACAGTCCGTAGGACGCGCAGCACGCCATCTGAGTTTCATCTGGATGGAAATAGAAACGAGAGCCCGCGCAGGCAGTAAAAAATAGCAAAACGAAATAGAGTGAATGATGCGGGAAGTTCGAGAGAAATCAGTGAAGCGCAGCGGCCAAAGTTTTAATCAGCAGCGGTTCCTGCTCGGGGAAAACGGTGCGAAGATCCAAAATCAATCGGTCGTTCTCCACGCGCGCAATCACAGAAATGCCCGCCGGGGCGCGCCGTAGCCGCTGTTCGAGCTGCGCCGCGGAGTAACGTGCGCCGGCGATGCGAATCACCTTTGTCGCCAGCGCTTGCGTAGGCGTCGAACCTCCTCCCACAAGCGACTCGCCATCCGCGATCTCCATCTCGACTTCATCGAGAGGAAGCTCCGGCCGGAGTTCGCGCAAAAAATTCTCGGAGCGTCGTTTGATCTCCTGCGCACTCGTTCGAATCATGCGTAACGCGGGGATTTCGTCCCAAGCGGCGCGCAGGTAAGCGCCGAGAGTCACTTCCAGCGCCGCGGTCGTAAGTTTGTCCACGCGCAGCGCTCGGAAGAGCGGATGCCGCCGCACGCGCGTCACAAGGTCTTTTTTCCCTGCGATGATGCCTGCTTGCGGGCCGCCCAGAAGTTTATCGCCGCTAAACATCACCACGGAAACGCCCGCTTCGATGCTCTGGCGAACAACCGGTTCGGAGATTCCTTTCTCGGAAAGATCGACGAGACAACCCGAGCCAAGATCTTCCACAAGAGGCAATCCGCTCCGCACACTGAGCTCGGCGAGTTCTTTCAGCTCTGGCTTTTCCGCAAAACCAGTAATCCGAAAATTGGATGGATGCACGCGTAACAGCAACCGCGTTTTGTCATTGATGGCATTTTCGTAGTCGGCCAGGCGCGTGCGGTTCGTCGTGCCGACTTCACGTAGCACGGCGCCGCTTTCCGCCATGATTTCGGGGATGCGGAAGCCGTCGCCGATCTCGATCAGCTCGCCGCGGGACACGATGACTTCCCCGCCCTTTGCCAATGCCGCTAGCACCAGCAGCACCGCCGCAGCGCAATTGTTGACCACTACGGCTGCTTCCGCGCCCGTGAGCCGTTCCAGCAACGAAGACGTATGCACGTCCCGCTTGCCGCGCGCGCCAGCCTCCAAGTCATATTCGAGATTCGTGTACTGCGTCGCCGTCCGCCGAAACTCTTCGACCACTGCCGCAGAAAGCGGAGCTCGTCCCAGATTCGTGTGCAGTACAACCCCGGTGGCGTTGATCACCGGCTGGAGCGAGTGCGCAAGAATCCGCTCGACGAGTGAACTGATGTGTTCCTCGAGCGCGGCCCGGTCAGCAGCAAGAACGGCAAGCTCGCCCAGCACCGCGAATTTGAGCTGGTCGGTAATGCGCGAGCGCAGCTCGGCGAGAACTGTTCGAGTCACTTCCACGAGCAGCGTTCGATCGACGCGCCGCGCGAGGGTCGCTAGCTGGGGCTGAGCAAGAAGTTCGTCGACCGATGGTATTTGGCGCAGAAGCTCGGCCTGCTCGGCGGAAAGAGTCTGTTTTGCGCGGGCTTCCATGCCCTTATTTCAGCACAGCGCCTCTTCGCGAGCAATGACGCATTCTGCCGCCAGAGCGTAGCCCGATGCTTCCAACTGCCGCGATGAAGGCGGGATGCACAATGCGCAGCGCAACGCACCGCGCTGGTTGACGCCCTCGCCCTCACCTCCTAGCATGATACTTCAAGGGGCATTTCCACCCATGGCGACCATCGACGAGGATCTGGGCCAACTCGAGCGCGACATCCGCCAGCTCAAGATCGAATACGACCAGTATTTCGGCGGCGGCAGAAAGCGTCCGCCTACGGAAATCGAATGGCGCATCGAATTGACGATCAAACGCTACGGCGAGCGCGGCGGCGACCTCAAATACGGCCAGCGGTTCCGATTGAGCAACCTCACGCAGACCTACTCCAAGTACAAAGACATTTTCCGCAAGAAAACGCAGCAGAAGGAAGAAGGCAGCGTCCAACGCCATTTCGGTGCGGCCGCGAAAGCCATCGAGGCCGAACGCGCGCAGAAGCGGACCAAGAGCGAGCCGCAGGATCAGCCGCCCAAGCCTCTCGAATCCCCCGCGTCGGCCGCCGCAGGACCCTTCCGTGTAACATGCTCCGAGCCGGAGCGTGAAAGCGAAAAGGTCGACCAGCTTTACCAGGCCTTCGTGCAAGCGAAGCAACAAGCCGGAGAACAGACTGCCAAGCTTTCGCGCTCGAGCTTTAACGAATTCGTCTTGAAAAAAACGAAAGATCTCCGAAAGCAAAAAAATTGCCGCGATGTCGAGTATGTCGTCGAAGTCGTCGACGGCCAGGTGAAACTCAAAGCTCTCGTAAAGGCTTAAGAATTCCGCAGGCTCGTGGGTCTTTGCCCTCCGCTGAGCCTCTAGATTGGTGATGCCTCGCGTTTTTCTTTTCTGGCGCCGTTCTTCCACCCCCAACCCCGATACCTCCTCCGCGGCCTTTGCGCTTTGCGAATCCCCCCCAAGCGCATAAACTGTTGTGCTTTTCTTTTTCCGGAGGAATACATGGCGGTGCAACGCGCGCTCATCAGCGTGTTTGATAAATCAGGAATCGTCGAGTTTGCGAAACGCCTTGCCGCTTTGCAAATCGAGATTCTTTCCACCGGCGGCACTTCCAAACTGCTGCGCGAAGCCGGCGTGCCTGTTCGCGACGTCGCCGACTTTACCGGATGGCCGGAGATGCTCGGCGGCCGCGTGAAGACGCTCCACCCAAAGGTCCATGGCGGCTTGCTCTACCGCCGCAAACATCCCGAAGATCAACAACAGGCCGCGGAGCATGGCATCGCGCCCATCGATCTCGTCGTCGTAAATCTCTATCCCTTCGAAGCAACGGCCGCGAAACAAAGTTTGGCGGCAGAGGAGCTGATCGAAAACATTGACATCGGCGGACCCACGATGTTGCGCTCCGCCGCCAAGAATTTCGAAAGCGTCACGGTCGTCACCGATCCCTCTGATTACGCACGCGTCACCGAAGAGCTGGAATCCGCGCGCGAGACTTCCCTTGCCACGCGTCTCGATCTTGCTCGCAAGGTTTTTGCCACCACTTCTCGCTACGACGGCCTGATCACCACCGAACTCGAGCGTTTATCAATCGCCGAGGGCCACCTCGAACTAGGAGAGAAACCGTTGCTGCCCCAGCGCGTCCACATCGCGCTGCAAAAGAAAGACTCACTGCGCTACGGCGAAAACCCGCACCAGGCCGCGGCGCTCTATGTCCCCGCCGCAAGCGCACCAACCGGTCTCGCCGCCGCAAAACAACTCCAGGGCAAGGAGCTTTCCTACAACAATTACGTCGACCTCGAAGCGGCGCGAAGCCTCGCCGCGGAATTCAGCCAGCCAGCCGCCATCATCGTCAAGCACAACAATCCCTGCGGAACAGCCGAGCGCGAAACTCTCCTCGACGCCTACCTAAAAGCACTAGCGTGCGACCCGGTGTCTGCCTTCGGCGGCGTTATGGCCTTCAATCGCGTGGTCGACGCCGCAACGGCAGAGGAAATAGCGAAGCTTTTCGCCGAATGCATCGCCGCTCCCGGCTTCGACGAAAAAGCGAGATCGATCTTCGCCGCAAAAAAGAATTTGCGCCTTCTCGAGCTGCCTCCCGGCGGCCTTGAGCTCGATCGTGAATTGCAGCTCAAGCGCATCTTGGGAGGAATGCTGGTGCAGCAGCCGGACCTCGGCGAAATCAAGGACGATCAACTAAGGACCGTGACCAAGCGCGCCCCCACCCCCGCCGAAATGCAAACCATGCGCTTCGCCTGGAAAGTCTGCAAGCATGTCAAATCCAACGCCATCGTCTTCGCCAAAGACGGCGCGACGCTTGGCATGGGCGCTGGCCAAATGAGCCGCGTCGATTCCGTCAACCTCGCCGTGATGAAGGCGCAGTCCTCGCTCGCAGGAAGCGTCGTCGCGTCCGACGCGTTTTTCCCTTTCCCCGACGGAGTCGAAGAAGCCGCAAAAGCCGGCGCCGGCGCCGTGATTCAGCCTGGGGGCTCCGTCCGCGATAACGAAGTGATTGCCGCCGCCGACCGCCTCGGAATGGCCATGGTCTTCACCGGCATCCGCCATTTCCTCCACTAAGCGAAGCTGCGCGGGATGCATCAACCGGCAACCCTCGAAATAGGGTTCAACGTTTCGGAATTTTCCTGCATCTTAGAAGAGGGCGCGTTTGGGCCTTGGAAACGCTTGCATTTCGCTTTTGACCGCTTTCCAGCCGCATGGGATACTTTTTGTTTCCGGGGCGCGTATGAACCTACGAAGATCTAGCTTCGCGATATTCATCACCAGCTTGTTGGCCTGCGCGGCCAGCGCTCAAACCTCTCAGGGCGTGCAGGTCCAGGCCACCGCTCCGCCTCCATCCAGCTCGAGCGACACCACTCTGCAAACGGAGGTGGCGCCTTCTCCCCGCGCGGACGCTTACTACGATTACTCTCTGGGACATCTCTTCGAAATCCAGTACGAATCCACCAACGACGCCGAATGCGCCACGAAAGCGATTGACGCGTACAAAAAGGCCTACGCGCTCGATCCCAACTCGCCCATCATCGGCGAACGCCTCGCCGAAATGTACTGGGAATCCCAGCGCGTCAACGAGGCTATCACCGAAGCTCAGGCTCTCCTCAAACAGAATCCGAACGATCTGCCGACGCGGCGGCTGCTTGGCCGCATTTATCTGCGCCAGCTTGGCGAATTGACCTCAAGCGCGCAATCCGATATGGCCGAGCGCGCCATCGAACAATACAAAGAAGTCTACCGACTGGATCCCACCGACACGGAGTCCGCTCTCTGGCTTGCGCGGCTCTATCGCCTGCGCAATGAGCACGACAAAGCCGAGGAAGTCCTGCGCAGTCTTCTGAAAGAAGATCCCGAGAACGAAGCGGCGGTCGAACAGCTCACGCAACTTCTCCTCGATGAAGGCAAATCCGAAGATGCCGTCTCGTTGCTCGAAGGTATCACCGGGCGCAATCCTTCCCCGACGCTGCTCGATCTGCTCGGCGATGCCTATTCGCAAAACCACGATTTGCCGAAGGCCGAAGAGGCTTACCGCAAAGCCGCGGATTTGGATCCCTCCGAGTCCAGCCATTTGCGCGGTCTTGGCCAGACGCTGCTCGCGGAAGAAAAATACTCGGACGCTCTCACCGTGTATCAGAAGCTGTCGGATTTAATGCCAGACGATGCCGACGTGTATCTCCGCCTCGGACAAATTTATCGCGAACTGAATAAACTGGATCTGGCGGAACAAAGCCTGTTGAAAGCTCGGCAATATGAACCCGGAAGTCCCGAAGTGATGTACAACGAGGCGATGTTGTACGAGGCGCAGGGGCGCTACGATGACGCGATTCGCGTTCTCTCCGATGCCGTAACCGGCCTCAAGTCCGGTTCCACCGTCCTGCCCTCTCGCCGCCGTTCGCTGGCCATTTTGTACCAACAACTCGGCCAGCTGTACCGCGACGCTCAGAACTTTCCCGCCGCCCTTAATACCTACGCGGAACTCGGTACCCTCGGTGAAGAAGAGGATCGCCGCGCGCGCATCCTGATCATGGACACCTACCGCGCCGAAAAGAATTTGCCGAAAGCGCTCGAAGCCGGCAAGGAAGCCGTGGCGAAATATCCCAGCGACCCCGGCATCGTTACTTCCAACGCGCTGCTGCTCGGAGAGAATGGCCAAACCGACGAAGCCGTCAAAATCCTTCAGGGACAGCTCACCAAAACGCCCGCGGATCGCGACACGTATTTGAACATCGCCCAAGTCTACGAGCGCGCTCGCCGCTACAAAGAAGCCGAACAAGCCGCGCTGACCGCCGAGGCCCTCCCCGGCGCTCCCCGCGATAACGAGATGACCTGGTTCATGCTAGGCGCCATCTATGAACGACAGAAGTTTTACGACCGCGCCGAAGTCGAGTTCAAGAAAGCTCTGGCCGTCAATCCCCGCGATGCCGCTGTCCTCAATTATTACGGCTACATGCTCGGCGATCTCGGCATTCGCCTGGATGAAGCCCAATCGCTCGTCCAGCGCGCGCTGAAGGAAGAGCCGAACAGCGGCGCCTATCTCGATAGCCTGGGTTGGATTTATTACCGCGAAAATAAGCTTGCCGACGCCGAAGCCACGCTGCGCAAAGCCGTCCAGTTTGAAGGCCACGACGCGACGATTCGCTCCCATCTCGCCGATGTCTACGCCAAATCCGGCCGCATGGATCTCGCGGCGACCCAGTGGGAAAAGTCCCTCGAGGAATGGCGCCATTCTCTCCCGGCCGATGTCGAAAACGATAAAGTGGCCGCGATCGAAAAGAAGCTTTCCGAGGTAAAGCACCGCGTGGCGCAAAAATCTTCGCCCGAAGACGCGAAACCGCAATAAGCCGCATGCGCGAAGTTCGCATCCCCGCGTTTGCCAAAATCAATCTGCGCCTCGAAATTCTCGGCAAACGCTCCGACGGCTATCACGAACTACGCACAATCTTTCAGAGCGTTTCGCTGCACGATGAATTGCTTCTGCGCGCTTCCAAGAAGCCGGATATTTCGTTGTCCATCCAGGGAAACGCCGCTCTTTCCAGCGAACCCCTCCAAAAAAATCTCGTTTACCGCGCCGTCGACGCCCTTCGCGGCGAGCTTAAGATTCGCTCAGGCATCGAGATCGAACTTCGCAAAAACATTCCCGCGGGCCGCGGCTTGGGAGGCGGTTCAAGCGACGCCGCAGCTGCTCTCCTCGGCTATTCGCGCTTGACTGGCCGCAAGCTGCCCCTCCCCCAACTCCTCGAAATTGCCTCTTCCCTCGGCGCCGACGTCCCTTTTTTTCTTTTCGGAGGCCGCGCTCTCGGCGTCAGCCGCGGCAACGAAATCTACCCGCTCCCCGACATCCCCAAGCTCTCTGTACTCATCGTTTCGCCCCGCGACATCCACGTCCCCACTCTCGACGCCTATCGCTGGCTGAAAGCCCGTCCGCTGACATTGACAAAACCCGCCGCAGACCCTAAACTTTGTAGGTTCTGTGCTCTATGTTGGAGCGCGCAGGAAAGCGGCCTTTCGAACGATTTTGAGCGGCCCGTCTTCCGGCGTCACCCCCGTCTTGAGAAAATCAAACGGGCCTTGCTCCAACGAGGAGCCGCAGAAGCCTCGCTGGCGGGTAGCGGTTCGGCGGTGTTTGGTGTTTTCCCGAGCCCAGCGTTGGCGCGCCGAGCCGCTGTTGGGTTTCCGGACGATCAGACCTTTGTTTGCGAGTCACTCTCGCGCGACAGGTACGTTCGTAAAATGCAGGGCACTCGCTGACGTAGATTTGTGTCCTCGTATTGCCTCCGTTGATCCGCGGCGTCTCCACAGAACTCTTTAAGCCTTGAAATCGATTCCAGGCGAAGAAGTGTGCGGGCCCACAAGCTGAATGGATGGAGCGCGAGTGTCGTGAACGACGACCGGTTTAAAATTTTCTCGGGGACTGCGAATCTGCCGCTGGCGGAAAGCATCTGCCAGCATCTCGAAGTGCCGCTTGGCAAAGCCAGCCTCGGCCGCTTCAGCGACGGCGAGATTTATTTCCAGATTCTCGAAAACGTGCGCGGCGCCGACGTCTTCGTCGTTCAGCCCTGCTGCTATCCCGTCGATAACCACCTGTTCGAGCTGCTTTTGATGATTGACGCCTTCAAGCGCGCCTCCGCCTGGCGCATCACCGCTGTGCTCCCCTACTACTGCTATGCGCGCCAGGACCGCAAAGACAAACCGCGCGTCCCAATATCAGCAAAACTCGTCGCCGATCTTCTCGAAACCGCTGGCGCGAGCCGTGCCTTGACGCTTGACTTGCACGCTCCGCAGATTCAGGGCTATTTCGATGTTCCGGTCGATCACTTGTACGGCTCGCCCGTGCTCGTCGAACACTTCCGCCAATTGGACCTGCCGAATTTGACCGTCGTCTCTCCCGACGCGGGCGGCGTCGAGCGCGCCCGCTTCTTCGCCAAAAAACTCGATGCGCCGCTGGCCATCGTCGATAAGCGCCGCGTCGATGTCGACGTCAGCGAAGTCATGAACCTGATCGGCGACGTTCGCGGCCGCAGCACCCTGATCGTGGACGACATCATCGACACAGCAGGCACTCTCGTGAAAACCGCCGAAGCGCTGATGCGCGAAGGTGCCACGCAGGTTTTTGCTGCGTGCACCCACGCTGTGCTTTCCGGCCCGGCCATCGAGCGCATCAAGAACTCGTGCATCACCGAAGTGGTGGCCACCGATTCCGTCCCGCTCGGTGAAGCTGCCAAGGGCATGGGCAAAATAAAGATTTTGAGTGTCGCAAGCCTGCTCGCCCGCGGCATTCGTTCGATTCACGAGGAAACTTCGATCAGCGAGCTCTTTATTTAAGTGGGACAGACTTCAGTCTGTCGCCGTGTTTTAGCAGTGAATTTAAAGTTGGGCAGAAGCAGCCAAATTAGTTTTCAAGGGTCACAAGTTTTCACGGAAGGAATGAAAGTATGGCTCAGACTCAAATCGTAGTAGAAGGAGCGCCCCGCTCCGATCGGGGCAAAAACGAGGCCAAGCGCCTCCGCCAGACCGGCAAGGTTCCCGCTGTCCTCTATGGCGGCAAAGGCGAAGCCATCACGCTCGCACTAAACGCCAAGCAGGTCGGCGCGATTCTCCGCTCCGCCAGCGGCCACAACACGCTCTTTCAGGTGGACCTTGCCGGCAAGCACGAGCCTGCCATCCTCAAAGACTGGCAGGTCGATCCGCTCAGCGGCAATCTCCTCCACGTCGATCTTCTGCGCGTGGCCATGGACGTCCGCATGCGCGTCAAAGTCCCTGTGCACACCTTCGGCGAGGCTGCCGGCGTCAAGCAGCAGGGCGGCGTTTTCGAAGTCGTCACCCGCGAAGTCGAAATCGAGTGCTTGCCCGCCGAAATTCCCACGGAATTCAAGGTGGACGTCACCGGCCTGATGCTCAACCAACAGCTTCGCGCCAAGGATTTGCCGATCGACACCGCGAAGATGAAGCTGCTCACCGATCCGGAGCGCGTGCTCGCTCACGTCGTCGCTCTCAAGGTCGAAGAAGAGAAACCGGCCGAAGTCGCCGCCACGGAAGCTGCCACGCCTGCCGAGCCCGAAGTCATCAAGAAGGGCAAGAAAGAAGTCGAAGGCGAAGAAGGAGCCGAAGGCGAAGCCAAAGCCGAGAAAAGCGACAAGGGCGAGAAGAAGAAGTAGTGTGGCAACTTGTTTATCGCGGCGGCTCGCATCAATCAGGCCGCCGAGCAGAGGCCTATGCGGCTCATCGTCGGTCTTGGGAATCCTGATCCGGAGTACCAATGGACGCCGCATAACCTCGGATTTATGGCCGTGGACGAACTGGCGAATCGCGGCGGGATTCGCGTCGAGCGCCCGGAAGGCAAGGCGCTCGTTGGCCGCGGCAAACTGGCAGGCGAAGACGTGCTCCTGGCGAAGCCGCAGACGTACATGAATCTCAGCGGCATCTCGGTACGCGAGCTGCTGGAAAAGTACGAACTGGGCCCTGCGGATTTGCTGGTGATGTGGGATGAAGTGCAGCTGCCTTTTGGAACGCTTCGCATCGACCGTAAAGGCAGCGGTGGGAGCCACAACGGCGCGAATTCGGTGATTAGCGCCACCGGAACGCAAGAGTTCTCGCGGATTCGATTGGGCTGCGGGCCGGATCACCCGCTCAGCAGCCGCAAGGAATTCGTGCTGCGGCCGATGAAAAAGGCCGAGCTCGAAGTGGCCGCGGAGACGGTTGGCAAAGCCGGCGACGCCGTGGAAATGATTCTCGCGAAGGGAATCGAGCCGGCAATGAACATCTTCAACCGGCGAAAGCCGCCGGAAGCGGAAGAGCCGGAAGAAGAGTGAGAAAGTTTTTCCGGCCATGCACCTGGAATAGATTTTGAAGTGCCGCCGATACCCTCGGCGCAAAGAGGAAAGAGGTCATCATGGAAGAACGTCTGTACGACTTGATTTTCATCGCCCGCCCGGCCACCCCGGAGGACGAAATTAAGAAGGTTGTCACCGGCATCGAGCACACTTGCGCCGAAAAAGGCGCCAAGATCGAAAAGACCGAGTATTGCGGCACGCGCAAGCTCGCCTACCGCGTCGCCAAGCACCGCGAGGGCATCTACATTTATCAGCAAATTCGCACCAATCACGGTGAACTCATCGCCGAGCTCGAGCGCCGTCTCCGCGTTCAGGACGTGGTCATCAAGTATCTGACCGTGCGCCTCGACGAAGATCTCAAGCGCCAGAAGAAGCTCGGCGGCAAGCGCGAACAGCGCGCCGCGCGACGTCCGCGCCGTACCGCGCCCGCTCCAGCCCCCGCTCCAGCACCCGCTCACGAACAGGCTGCGGCCAGCTGATCTAAGTTTTTTGTGTTTCGACTTTAGTTTTTTTTCGCTCTTAGAAAGAAAGGCAGGAAGTTATGTCCGAGGAACCAAAGCAAGCACAGTCTCACAGTGGACCTCCCCGCCGCGAAGGCGGCTCAGGCGGCCATGGCGGTCCAGGCGGCGGCCACGGTGGTCCGCGCCGCGAAGGTGGCCCAGGCGGTGGGCCGGGTGGGCCCGGCGGCCGTCCGCGCGGCAAGCGCCAGTATTTCCGCAAAAAGAAAGTCTGCAAGTTCTGCGTCGAGAAGATGGACTTCATCGACTACAAGCGCGCCGACATTCTTTCCCAGTTCGTTCAGGAGCGCGGCAAAATTCTACCGCGCCGCATGACCGGAGTTTGCTCGCGCCATCAGCGCTGGCTTGGCGTGGCCATCAAGCGCGCGCGCAACATTGCCATTCTGCCGTTCGCGGGCAGCGCTGCCGGCTCGCAGGCCTTGCGTGCCGCTGCGCCTCACGCCGCCCATGCAGCGCCCGTCGCACCTGCGGCTGTTCCGCCACCTCCCACACCGGCCCCCGCGGCCGAAGCTCCGAAGGCCTAGCGCTTTTCGGATCGAAAGAATCAGGAGCTTAGAGAGAAAACATGCAAATCATTCTTCAGGAAGACATCGAAAAGCTCGGCCATCGCGGCGAAGTTGTCACCGTCAAGTCCGGCTACGCGCGCAATTTCCTTTTGCCGCGCAAACTCGCCATCGAAGCCAGCGTCGGCAACATGAAAGCCCTCGAG
The DNA here is from genome assembly GCA_049792735.1 of Candidatus Acidiferrum sp. Lineage (GTDB taxonomy): Bacteria > Acidobacteriota > Terriglobia > Acidiferrales > UBA7541 > Acidiferrum. Next base: position 4,679 of record JBARBE010000065.1, on the reverse strand, counting down.
CGCATCCGCACTTCGCTCGCGAAGAAAACCGCCAACGAGCTCGATGCCGCGCAAAAGCAAGCCGCGCTGCTCAACGGTGTCTCGCTCAGCTTCACCCGCAAGACCGGCGAGAACGATCAGATGTTCGGCTCCGTTACCACCGCCGACATCGCCGAATCCCTAGCCGCCCAAAATTTCAAAGTCGATAAGCGCCAGGTCCAGATCGCCGATCCCATCAAAGCCCTCGGCGACTATCCCGTCACCATCAAAGTTTTCCGCGACGTCACCGCTCAAGTGACGGTCCACGTCTCCAAGGAAGAATAACTGCAGCCATTTTTTCTTGTAGGGGCACGGCATGCCGTGCCCTCTTTCTTTTTCATTCGCTGCCGTCGAAACACCATGCCTTTTTTCGCTACAAATTTTCACCGCAAATTTTTTCAACAATTTCCGAAACCATGCACAGGTTTGCACAGATTCTCTCGTTGACGCGTGCCATCCTTCCGCGCACAATTCACGAACCGTTGATGCAGCACCCAGGGATAAGTCGAGCCTGAAATAATTCTCGCGCCTGAAAATTTCAATGTAACTCAGCCGTGCAATTCATGTTGCGCGGCGGAAGGGCTTGTGTTACCGTAGGCGAATAAAAAGCGAATTGCAAACGCACCGCCATGGCCACCTCTCAAACCGCTCTCGAAAAGCCCCTCCCCAATAATCTCGACGCCGAACGCTCCGTCCTCGGCGCCATTCTGCTCGACAACAACGCCCTCAACGCCGCCATCGAAAATCTCCGCGCCGAAGACTTCTTTCTCGATCAGCACCGCCGCGTTTTTACCCAAATGATTTCGCTCGGCGAAGCCCAGCAGGCCATCGACCTCATCACCCTCACCGAAGAGCTCCATCGCCGCGGCGATCTCGAAGCCGCCGGCGGCGCGCCCTACCTCGCCTCTCTCGCCGATGGCATGCCCAAGGTTTCCAACATCGAGCACTATGCCCGCATCGTCAAAGAAAAAGCTCTCCTCCGCAATCTCATCCACGCGACGCATAATATCCAGCAGCGCGCCTTCGAAGGCGAAGACGGCGCCGACGCCATCCTCGATAACGCCGAATCCTCCATTTTCGCCCTCGCCGAAGACCGCGTCCGCGCCGGCCTCATTCCCGTCAAGGACATCGTCCGCGACAATTTCGAACGCCTCGAAAAAATCTTCCGCGAAGGCAAAAGCATCACCGGCGTTCCCACCGGCTACGTCGAGCTCGATAAGCTCACGTCCGGCCTCCAGGCTTCTGAACTCCTCATCCTCGCCGCCCGCCCCTCGCAAGGGAAAACGGCTCTGGCCTTAAACCTCGCCGAAAATATAGGCATCCGCGCCGGACAGCCCGTCGCCATTTTCAGCCTCGAAATGTCCAAGGAGTCGCTCCTCCAGCGCCTCGTCGCCTCCGTCGCCCAAATCGACGCCCACAAATTCCGCACTGGCCATCTCAGCCGCGAAGACTGGCGCCGCATGACCGAAGCCCTCGGCACCATCTCTTCCGCGCCGCTCTGGATTGACGACGCCGGCTCCATCAGCGTTCTCGAAATCGGCGCCAAGGCTCGCCGCCTCAAAAAAGAAAAGGGCGGCCTCGCGCTCCTCATCGTCGATTATCTCCAGCTCATCACCGCGCGCGGCCGCTTCAGCAACCGCAACGAAGAAGTCTCCAGCATTTCCCGCAGCTTGAAAGGCCTCGCCAAGGAGCTGCAAATCCCCGTCCTCGTCCTCAGCCAGCTCACCCGCGCTCCCGAGCGCGAAGATCGCGGCCCGCAGCTCTCGGACCTCCGCGAATCCGGCGCCATCGAGCAGGACGCCGACGTCGTCATGTTCATCTACCGCCCGCACTTCTTCAAAAAAGACGCCCAGCCCGACGAGCGCGAACAAACCGAACTCATCATCGCCAAGCAGCGCAACGGCCCCACCGACAAAGTCCGTTTCGTCTTCCGCAGCCGCCTAACCCGCTTCGAGGAAGCCGCCCCCGACGCCTTCTCCCAATTCGCCCCCGGCGATCTCTAACTAAATGTGGGGTCAGCCTTCCTGGTCTTACCGCTTCTTCGCGCGGCGCGCCGTAGTTTTTCTTGAAACCTATCCTACTCTGTAGTATAGTGAGGCGTGCTCTTCATTGAGTTCAGGGGCTTCACAGAACGGCTTCACCGCCTCGCGAAGAAAGACGCCGATGATGTGCTCCGCGCCATTCAAGGCGACCTTCTGGCAAGTCCCACGCGCGGAACTGTCGTTCCTGGCTTGGCGGGCATCCGTAAAGCCCGTGCCGAAAATCCTGCACGGGGCAAAGGCAAGCGCGGCGGCTTCCGTTATATGTACTATTTTTTGGAGTATGACGAGGAAATCTATCTGCTCTCAATCTTCGACAAGGGCCAGCAGGAAGACCTGAACGAGACGCAGAAAGCCGATCTACGCGCGGTGGTTGCGGAACTGAAAGGAAGCTGACAATGCCAAAGAAAGTCCAGATTTTCGAAGAGCTCATGGAAGGTTTTCGCGACGCCATCGCACGGAAAAAAGGTCAGCAAGTGGCGCTCCGAGTCACCGAAATCCCTCGCGTCAAACCCATGCGCCCGCGCCAAATCAAGAAAATCCGCAAGGCTCTTGGCGCCAGCCACGCCATCTTCGCCTACATTCTGAACGTCAGCCCCAAAGTCGTTCAAAGCTGGGAACACGGTGCACGCCGCCCCACAAACGCAGCTCTCAAACTCTTAAGCATTGCCCAGACTGATCCACAAATCCTCTTGCAATCCGGACGTCCCTCTAGCCGGCGCGCGTCGCGCCGCTAGCCCGGCGAGCACCGGCGGCAGCCTTCTTCGAGGGGGATTTTTTCTCCTCGACTCCGGGCAAAAAGTGGGCTCTAATTCCGGCGATGCAGATCCTGAACTTATCTGACTCGATGCCGCGGAGCGAAGGCCGCATCAAGAGCCTGCTCTGGCCGTCCATTCAGAGTAGCAGTGACGTCGATTACCTGGGGGCACAAGGATACTGGGTCTGCGCCGCCGTCGGCGTTCTTTCCTCTGTTGTCTTGATTATCTCGGACCAGCCAATCATGGGGACGTTTGTTTTGCTCTTTTACTATTTAGGCGGCGTCGGGGTACGCGAGCGGAGCCGATACGCGGCGGGCTGTGTATCCGTGGCGTACCTTGCCGATCTGCCGGCCTCAGGGCCAAGCATAGTGAGAATTGTTCTTGCGGCGCTCCTGCTTTCCAATTTCCGGGCAACCTGGATCGCTGCACGCTGGAAGCCCGACTCCGAAGAAGCCGCCTCGGTCCCGCGCTGGAAGCGAGACCTGGACGGACAAGTTCGCTGACAAGCTCCCCACCTTCCTTTGGCCCAAAGTGCGAATCCTCTATTATATTCTCTCTGTTTGTTACCTGATTCTTGCTGCTGTAGGCCTCACCATCATAATTCACCGACGCATTGGCTAGCCCGAAGACGCCGGTGCCGTACTCGTACGTTGTTTGCAAGCGTGCGGGTTTTGACTTCCGTGTCCTTGTCAGGCCGCAGAGAGCGCACTGATCGTAACGTAATATCCGTCCGGATCTCGGAGCGAGAACTCCTTGGTTTGCGTGTTCGGATTCACGTGTGGCTCTTCTTCGAGCCGAGTGACGAGAGAGCGTGCCCTTTGAAGCGCCAGGTCGAAATCATCGACACGGAAGAACAACAGGAGCCCGTTGCCGGGTGTCCCGTGATTGGGGCTCATCAATGAAGGATGCTCGTGGGCGCCCCACTCGTGGAGGCAAAGCAAAACAGTTCCATCGGAATCGAGGACTTGCGCAAAGTAATCATGGGCAGGAAGGGTAGCTGGCTGGCCGAACAGCGCCTGATACCATTTGAAGCTGCCCGCCACGTTGCCCACACCTATGATCGTCCACGTGCGCTTCATCGGGTTCCCCTCTGCGGACTAATTCTTGTTTAGACCGGCCTGGATACATCCAGTCATCCCAGAACTGGCCGTACTGTCTTATGCCGCGAGCCGCACTCTTGCATTCTTTGCAAGGGTGCGGGTTTTGATTTTTCCGTTGAGACTTTGTTGGACCACTAGGTTACCGGTGGCTCAAGCTCCACACATAAGCCGCCACAGCTTTCACCTGCTCATCCGTCAACTCCGCCCCGCCCTTCGCCGGCATCGGGCTGCGATAGTTCTTCGGCTGCGCCACTCCATCGTTAATCGTCTTCGTAATTCCTGCAAAACTTCCGTCGCTCCACAACCATTTCTTCCCATCGAGCGGCGGTCCAAGCGTCGAGCCTTGCCCGTTCATCCCGTGGCAGCCGGTGCAAGCCGCTCCGCCGACCTGCCCGTGATAAATCTGCCGGCCCAACAACACCATCTCCCGAGTCGCGCCCTCGGGCACGGCCACCTTCGCGTTCGCCGCTGCGCCAGCGTTTGGATGCGTTCCCTCCGGCGGCTTGGCTTCCGCTCCGGCCACCGACCCCGGTGAAGCCGTCGCGCTCCCACACGCCGTTATCGACTTTTCATCAAAGGGCCCGCCACGATACGTAATCCGGTAAATCGTCCCGCGAATATCATCCGAAACATACAGCGCCCCGTCCGGCCCCACCGCCAGCCCGCTAGGCCGATGCTCGGCTCCATCCGGCGACATCACTGCTCCCGCGAATCCGCTCGCAAAGACTTCGCAACGCCCCGCGGCACGTTCCCCGTTCATCGGC
>JBARBE010000064.1:0-1825 GCA_049792735.1 Candidatus Acidiferrum sp. | reverse complement strand
GTTCTACAATCCGCCAGTGGTGAACAAGCAGCTTGGCATCCGGCGCGGGTATTTGCAAGAGACGCGGCGCATTGCCATCGAATTTATCGAGCGGCATCAGCAGACGCTGGTATTCGCAAACAGCCGCCTGGCGACGGAGATCCTGGTGAAATACTTGCGCGATGCCATCGAGCGCGGGCCATTGCCGGGCGACGCGGTGCGCGGCTACCGGGGCGGCTACTTGCCGCGCGAGCGGCGGGAGATTGAACGCAAGTTGCGCGATGGCGAGATCCGGGCGGTGGTGGCCACCAACGCGCTGGAACTGGGCGTGGACATCGGATCGCTGGACGCGGTGGTGATGGCCGGTTATCCGGGTTCGATCGCATCGGCGTGGCAAAGGGCCGGGCGCGCAGGACGGCGGCAGAGCGCCTCGCTCGCCGTGATGGTGGCATCCAGCGCGCCTCTGGATCAATATGTTGTGGAGCATCCTGAGTATTTCTTCGAAGGGTCGCCCGAGCATGCGCACATCAACGCGGACAATCTGGAAATTCTTCTCAATCATTTGAAGTGCGCCGCGTTTGAGCTGCCGATTCGCGATGGCGAAAAGTTTGGCCCGCATGACCCTGGCGAGCTGTGCCAATTTTTAGCGGAGGAGGCTGGCCTTCTGCATCGCTCCAACGGCTGCTGGCACTGGACGTCGGATACCTATCCCGCCGATACGGTGAGCTTGCGCGCCATTTCAAGCGACAACTTCATCGTGGTGGACATCACCGGCAATCATCAGGTGATCGCCGAGGTGTCTTTCACGGCCGCGCCCACCACGCTGCACGAGAAGGCGATTTATCTGCATGAGGCCCGGCAGTTCCAGGTGGAGAAGCTGGACTACGAGGGCCGCAAGGCGTATGTGCGGCGCGTAGACAGCGACTATTTCACCGATGCGATCGACTATACGCAGGTGAAGGAGTTGGAGGAGTTCGAATCGGCGGACATAAATGGCGCGCTGGCAGCGCACGGCGAAGTACGGGTGAACACGCAGATCGTGGGGTTCAAGAACCTGAAGTTCTACACGATGGAGAACATCGGCGCGGGCAACCTCTCTATGCCGGAACAGGAGTTGCATACGACCGCGTTTTGGCTGCATCTTCCCGAGAGCTTTCTCGTCCGCTTTCCAGACATGACACCTACCGAGCGGCAGAGCGCGCTAACGGGATTGGCGCAGGTGATGCGAACTGTTGCCGCGCTGCTGTTGATGTGCGATCCCAGGGATCTGGGCGTCGCGATCACCGAAGACATTTCCGGAACGGCGGGAAGCTTTGAACCGGATTTATTTCTCTTTGACAATTATCCGGGCGGCATCGGACAAAGCCAGCCTTTGTTCCAATTGCGAACGAAGCTTCTTATGGGCGCTCTGGAAGTACTCGATCGATGCACGTGCGAAGCTGGGTGTCCGGCCTGCGTGGGCCCGGTGGGAGAAGTGGGCGAGACCGGCAAGCAGGCGACATTGCGGCTGCTGCGGGAGTTGACTAAGGGTTAGCGGACGAACTCGTAGCGTTCGAGCGTAGCGGCCACTCCCGTTTCCGGGGAGAGGCGCACCACCTTTCCGAGGCAGTGCAGACGAACCCGGGTGTCCCCACGGTCCGGCGTGCCCGGAAGAGTGATCATGTACTCCACAGGCTCACCGATACGCAAGGCGCCGGCGGCTTCAAAGAGTACTCCGACGGAACTGAGATTTCTGGTTTCGCCGTGCTGGGAAAGTGCCTGGGACCCTTTACGGATAAGCTCCAGGGGGAGTTTCAATTCGAATCGTTGAGCTTTACGCTGTTCCATTTCTTCTCTTGTCTCTAAG